>NZ_CP075191.1:0-97500 GCF_020510625.1 Ferribacterium limneticum
ATGGCTGGTTTTTGGGAATCCTGTTTGCAGCGCTTCGAGCAGGAATTGCCCGCGCAACAATTCAACACCTGGATCAAGCCCCTCCGGCTCGAAGGTGAAACCACAGCCCTGGAAGACGGCCTGCGCCTGATTGCGCCCAATGGCTTCATCCTGAAGTGGGTGCGCGATCGTTACCTGACGCGGATCGAAGATTACAGCCGCACTTTCTTCGAAGGACCCGTCACCATTGCGCTGGTCATTGGCAGTGGCAAGGCGACAGCCGCCCGGATTCAGACATCAACGGCTGATTCCGGCCAAAATGCCCCGGCCAATCCGGCGACGACCTCGGAAAAACGGACTGCAGCCTCAGAGAAGGCGCGCGGCAAGGGCAGCAATTACGAAAAATCACGGCTCTTCCCATCCTTTACCTTTGACAATCTGGTGGTTGGCAAGGCCAACGACCTGGCCCGTGCCGCCGCCGTCCAGGTCGCCAATAATCCGGGTGGCGCCTACAACCCGCTTTTTATCTACGGCGGGGCTGGTCTCGGCAAGACTCACCTGATTCACGCGATTGGCAACACGATTGCCACCGAGAATCCGGAAAAGATCGTTCGTTACGTACACGCGGAAGATTATTACTCCGACGTCGTTCGGGCTTATCAGCAGAAGTCTTTCGACAGCTTCAAGCGAACTTACCGCTCGCTCGATGTGCTGTTGCTGGACGATGTGCAATTCTTCAATGGCAAGAATCGTTCACAGGAAGAGTTCTTCTTCCTGTTCAATGCGCTGATCGAAGCCCGCAAGCAGATCATCATCACCTGCGATACCTATCCCAAGGATATCAACGGTCTTGACGATCGTCTGGTCACCCGTTTCGACTGGGGTCTGACAGTGCAGATCGAGCCGCCGGAACTGGAAATGCGCGTCGCCATTCTGAAAAAGAAGGCGGAAGCAGAAGGTATCCAGCTCGACGATGAAGTTGCCTTCTTTATTGCCAAGCATCTGCGTTCCAATGTTCGTGAACTGGAAGGCGCCCTGAAGAAGGTGCTGGCCTATTCTTCTTTCCATGGTCGTGCCATTGCGCTGGACCTGGCCAAGGAAGCCTTGAAGGATGTCATCGGCTCGGTGCGCAATGTGGGCATGGACAACATCCAGAAGACCGTCGCCGACTATTACAAGATCAAGGTTGCCGAACTGTTCTCCAAGAAGCGCACGCGCGCCATTGCCCGGCCGCGTCAGGTTGCCATGTGGCTATGTCGCGAAGTGACCTCGCACAGCTTTCCGGAAATTGGTGATGCCTTCGGTGGCCGTGATCACACCACGGTCATCCACGCAGTGAAAACGATTGATTCCCTGCGCACCAAGGAAAATGAACTCAATCACGACCTGCATGTTTTGCTGCAAGTATTGAAAGGATGAGTCTGTAGATAAGCCTGTGTACAAGTTGTCTATCAATTGTGAGTCATCTGTTGATTCCCGCTTTGTGGGAAAATTATCCGGATTTCATCCACAGGCAATTCAGGCACTTTCGCAGAACCGAAAATCTGATTCAGTACATTGAAATTAAAAGTAATTTTTCAGTTATCCACAGAATTGTTCCCGATATAGTCTATTAAGGAATTTAATATATGATTCTTATTAAAACCCAAAGAGACACGCTTCTGGCCCCGTTGCAGTCTGTGTCGGGAATTGTCGAACGTCGTCATACGCTGCCTATCCTCTCCAACGTGCTGCTGGAGAAGAAGGGCGACCGCCTGACCTTGTTGGCGACTGACATCGAAATCCAGATCACCACCTCCACGCAATGTGCTGGTGGCGAGGGCGATGGTGCGGTCACTGTGGGTGCTCGCAAAATGCAGGAGATCCTGCGCTCCTTGCCGGATACTTCCGAAGTCAGCCTGGTTCTGGAAGACAAGCGCCTGCAAGTGCGCGCTGGCAAGAGCCGCTTCAGCCTGCAGACCCTGCCGGCCGATGACTTCCCGCGCATGACGATGAGCGAAGGTGAAACCAAGCAGTTCTCGATTTCGCAAAAGGCATTCCGCCAACTGGTCGGCAAGACCCAGTATTCGATGGCAGCGCAGGACGTGCGCTACTACCTGAACGGCCTGCTGTTGCTGGTCGAAGGCAAGGAACTGCGTGCCGTGGCCACCGACGGCCATCGTCTGGCTTACGCCAGCGTCGAAATCGACACCGATCTGCCGCGCCAGGAAATGATTCTGCCGCGCAAGACCGTGCTCGAACTGAACCGCCTGCTGGTCGATACCGACGACGCGCTGAACATTACGCTGACCCCGAACCAGGTGCGTTTCTCCTTCGGCTCCGTGGTGCTGGTTTCCAAGCTGATCGACGGCAAGTTCCCGGACTACGAGCGTGTCGTGCCGGCAACCTTGAAAAACCACATGAAGGTTGGTCGTCAGACGCTGATGCAGGCCATGCAGCGCGCCGCCATTCTGACCAACGAAAAATTTCGTGGCGTTCGCGTTGTGCTCGGCGAAAACAGCTTGAAGCTGATCGCCGCCAACGCCGAACAGGAAGAAGCCGTTGAAGAAATTGAAGTTGATTACACCGGCGACGTCATCGATGTCGGCTTCAATGTCGGCTACCTGCTCGATGTGCTGAACAACATCCACGCCGATGAGATTCAGTGGAGCTTCAACGACGCCAATTCCAGTGCCCTGATCACCCTGCCTGGCAACGACCGCTTCAAGTACGTCGTGATGCCGATGCGCATCTAGGAATCAAAGCAGCAATTGAATGAAGGTCAGCCCGCCGGGCTGGCCTTTTGCAGTTTCACGTGGAACACAAAGTATGAGCGAAGAAAACACGCCAATGAGCAGTCCCCAGGACGCCGCATCGCCGGCCTACGGCGAAGCCAGCATCCAGATCCTCGAAGGCCTGGAGGCCGTCCGCAAGCGCCCGGGCATGTACATTGGCGATACCTCCGATGGCACCGGCCTGCATCATCTGGTCTTCGAAGTCGTCGATAACTCGATCGACGAGGCGCTGGCCGGGCATTGCGACGACATCATCGTCACCATTCACACCGACAACTCGATTTCCGTCATCGACAACGGCCGGGGCATCCCGACCGGCGTCAAGATGGACGACAAGCATGAGCCGAAGCGTTCGGCCGCTGAAATTGCGCTGACCGAACTGCACGCTGGTGGCAAGTTCAACCAGAATTCCTACAAGGTGTCCGGCGGTCTGCACGGGGTGGGGGTTTCTTGCGTCAATGCGCTGTCCAAGTTCCTGCGCCTGACCATCCGTCGCGACGGCAAGAAGCACTTCATGGAGTTTTGCCGTGGCGTGCCGGTTGACCGCAGCATTGAGGTTCGTGACGGCTTTGAAGTCTCGCCGCTCAAGGTGCTTGGTGATACCGAAAAGCGCGGTACCGAAGTGCACTTCCTGGCCGATGACGAAATCTTCGGTCACGTTGAATTCCACTACGAAATCCTCGCCAAGCGCCTGCGCGAGCTGTCTTTCCTGAACAACGGTGTTTCCATCAAACTGGTTGATCAGCGTGCCGGCAAGGAAGAGCTTTTTGCCTTTGCCGGTGGCGTGCAGAGCTTCGTCGAATACATCAATCGCACCAAATCGGTTCTCCACCCGACCATTTTCTACTCGGCTGGTGATGCCAAGGTGGGCCAGGGTGCTGCCGATTCCGCCATCACCATCGGTGTCGAAGTGGCGATGCAGTGGAACGATTCCTACCAGGAACAGGTGCTCTGCTTCACCAACAACATTCCGCAGTCGGATGGTGGTACCCACCTGACCGGCCTGCGCGCCGCGATGACCCGCGTCATCAACAAGTACATCGACGAAAACGAGATCGCCAAGAAGGCCAAGGTCGATATAGCCGGCGACGACATGCGCGAAGGTCTGGCCTGTGTGCTGTCGGTCAAGATGCCCGACCCGAAATTCGCCTCGCAGACTAAGATGAAGCTGGTTTCCTCCGAAGCGCGTGCGGCCGTCGAGGAAGTCGTCGCCCAGAAGCTCGCCGACTTCCTGCTCGAACGCCCGGTCGATGCCAAGATGATTTGCGGCAAGATCGTCGAAGCCTCCCGCGCTCGTGAAGCTGCCCGTCGTGCCCGTGAAATGACGCGGCGCAAGGGTGTTCTCGACGGCGTTGGCCTGCCCGGCAAGCTGGCTGATTGTCAGGAAAAAGACCCGGCGCTGTGCGAAATCTACATCGTCGAGGGTGACTCCGCCGGCGGCTCCGCCAAGCAGGGTCGTGACCGGAAGTTTCAGGCCATCCTGCCGTTGCGCGGCAAGGTGCTCAACGTCGAGAAGGCCCGTTTTGACAAGCTGATCTCGTCCGAACAGATCGTCACGCTGATTACGGCGCTTGGCACCGGCATCGGCAAGGACGATTTCAACGTCGACAAGCTGCGCTATCACCGCATCATCATCATGACCGACGCGGACGTCGACGGCGCGCACATCCGCACTCTGCTGCTGACGCTGCTCTATCGCCAGATGCCGGAGCTGATCGACCGTGGTTACGTCTATATCGCCCAGCCGCCGCTCTACAAGGTCAAGCACGGCAAGACTGAGCGTTACCTGAAGGACGATCAGGAATACCACCAGTTCCTGCTCAACATGGCGCTCGATGAAGCGGTCCTGACGCCGCGGGCCGGCGCCGAAGGCATCACCGGCCCGGCCCTGGAAGGTCTGGCCCGCTCGTGGCTGGCCACCGAGGCTGTGATTGACCGTCTGTCCCACCTGATCAATCCCGAAGTGCTGCAGTCCATCGTTCGTCACAACATCGCGATCGACCTGTCCAGCGAAGAAAACGCGCGGGCCAGTGCCGAGCGTATCGCCGGGTTCATCCCGGCCGGAACCCGCATGGTGCCGAAGTTTGACGATATTCAGGAACGCTGGATACTGCGCGTCGAGCGCATGCACCACGGCAACCTGAAGGTTGGCCTGATCGATGAGGACCTGCTGCTTTCCGGCGACTTCACGCAACTGCGCCGGACAGCCGAAACGCTGGCTAACATGTTCGGGGCCGGTGCCATCATGGCGCGCGGCGAGAAGAAACAGGTTGTCACCAACTTCGCCGATGCCATGAAGTGGCTGCTCAACGAAGTCGAGCGTGGCATTGCCAAGCAGCGCTATAAAGGTCTGGGCGAAATGAATCCGGGCCAGCTCTGGGAAACGACCATGGACCCGAAGGTACGCCGCCTGCTGCGCGTGCAGATCGACGATGCCATTGCCGCCGACGAAATCTTCACGACACTGATGGGCGAGGATGTCGAGCCGCGTCGAGCCTTCATTGAAACCAACGCCTTGAGTGCCCGGGTCGATATTTGACCGATTTGTCGGATGACAGAGAAAGTGAGCTTCCCTCGGTTTTTCGTCTGCCAACGGATGGGTTTCATGCTACCCGTTTTTCCTGATGCTGCTCTCTGATCCAGGTCTCCAGAAACTGAACAGGCGACTTGTAACCGAGCGTCGAATGCTGCCGTTTCCGATTGTAAAAAACCTCGATGTATTCAAAGGTTGTGGCCTTGATCTCGGCGTGCGTGGCGTAGCGAACACCATGGACTCGCTCGTTCTTGAAGCTGTTGAACCAACTCTCCGTCGGCGCATTGTCCCAGCAGTTTCCTTTCCGGCTCATCGAGCAGGTCATGCCGTAGGCTCTGAGCTTCTCCTGAAAGACCTGGCTGGCGTATTGGCTGCCCCGGTCGGAGTGATGCATCAGCCCCGGCGCCGGCCGCTTCCTGAACCAAGCCATGGTCAGCGCATCCGTCACGATGTCCGCCGTCATGCGCGGCTTCAACGACCAGCCAACCACTTCGCGGTTAAACAGGTCGAGAACGATCGCCAGATAGAGCCAGCCTTCATCGGTCCACAGGTAGGTGATGTCCGACGTCCAAACCTGATTCGGCGCCGTCGGCATAAAGTTTCTGGCGAGCAGGTTCTCCGCCACCGGCAGGCCGTGCTTCGAGTCGGTCGTAACCTTGTAGCGCCGCTTGTGGCGGGCGTAGATGCCGTTGTCACGCATCAGCCGTTCAACCCGTGCCTTGCTCGCCGAGAAGCCTCTTGTCCGCAGCTCGCGCACCATGCGCGGACTGCCGTAGGCCCCTCTGAGTTCGGCATGAATAGCGCGGATCAGGGCCAGCATCTGGCTGTCGGACAGGCGCTTGCGATCCGGTTTGCCGCCGCGCTTCCAGGCGCGATAGCCGCTGATGCTGACGTCGAGGACATCGCACATTTCTGTCAGGGAATACGCCTTGCCCTGCGCAGCAATCCAGGCGTACTTCACAGAACATCCTTTGCGAAGTACGCCGTCGCTTTTTTTAGGATTTCGTTCTCCCGCTTGAGCCGGAGATTCTCGGCACGCAGCCGGGTGAGTTCCATCTCTTCTGGCGTCACTACTCTGCTACCCGCCCCGGCAAGCTTGCCTTCTGCTGATGCCTTGACCCAGTTGCGCACGGTCTGGTCGCCGAGGCCGAGTTCCTTGCACACCGTGCTGACGCTCTGGCCATCTTTGATTCGTTTGACCGCCAGTTCCTTGAACTCGATCGTGTATGCCTGTTTCGGTATCTTCATTTCCTGCCTTCCAAAAGTGACTCGATTTTATGTCACCCTTGGCAGACGAAATTTCGGGGGAAGCTCACCGTATTGTTGGGCTAGATTTGGTTCCTCATCCGAATAAGCCATACCATGAAATTATTGCGATGGACTACGGGATGGCTCTAACGGAACAGGTGCTCAGGGTGAATGTACGTGCAGCTCTAGTTGGCTATTTCCTGAGGCAGTGGAGCGTGGATTGTTCGCCTGCGCACACGTTGGATGGTCCGGCGGTCAGATTGTGGCTCCGTAATCCATTGGCGCTTTATGATGTAGAAAGCGCTAATTTAGCCCCGGGATATCCACCTGCTGATGAGTCGGGGCACAATAACCCGGCAAATTAATCGTAGGCACGAAGCCACGCCAATTGTCGGAAGTTTTCACTAACCGTGGCACAAAGTTCGAGTTTTTTCACTATCAGTGACACTACCGCCTAATAGTGATGACACAAAAAATGAAAAATCGTAAGCAAAGCAAGAACCTGTTTTTTCACTTTCTGTGTCATCCGACACGATTCCGTCGCGTACCGCCAAAATGAAGGCCAGCCGATTTCCGGCTGGCCTTTTTCTTGACTTGCGGACATGCCCAAATTCATCGATAACTCACCACCCGGCCAATGTATTTTCTGTCGCCTGATTGCCGGCGAAATCCCAGCCGCCAAGGTTTATGAGGATGAGCAGACCCTGGCCTTCATGGACCTCGGGCAGGTCAATCCCGGCCATACGCTGGTGACCGTCAAGCGCCACGCCGCGACCTTGCTCGATCTGACACCCGATGAAGCGGCAGCGGCGATGCGCACGGCCCAACGGGTGGCGCAGGCGGTGAAGGATAGCTTTGATCCTCCCGGACTGACCTTGCTGCAGGCCAACGGCAAGGAGGGCGACCAGACCGTTTTCCACTTTCACCTGCACGTCGTCCCCCGCCATGGCGACGACGGTATCGCCTTGTCCTGGCCACGCAAGGATCCGTCGCGCGAAACGCTTGAGGGCTACGCCCTGCGTTTGCGTCAGGCCATGCTGACAGTCGGCTGAGCGGAGAACGGCATGCGCGTGGTGGTACAGCGTGTCCGTGCGGCTTCGGTCGCGGTAGATGGGGACATCGTCGGGAAAACTGGTCCTGGTCTGCTGGTGCTGGCCGGTTTCGAAGAGGCTGATACTGAGACTGATCTCGACTGGATGGCCGGGAAAATCATTCGCCTGCGGCTTTTTGCTGACGAAAACGGGGTGATGAACAGGAGTGTGCTCGACGTTGGCGGCGAAGTTCTTGCCGTGTCGCAGTTCACGCTCTATGCCTCGGTCAAGAAGGGTAATCGGCCGTCGTGGAGCCGGGCCGCACGGGGTGAGGTGTCACAACCGCTGTTTGAGCGTTTCGTTGCCAAGTTGTCGGTGGAACTGGGCAAGGCAGTGCCGACCGGTGTGTTCGGGGCCGATATGCAGGTCAGCCTGATCAACGATGGGCCGGTGACCTTGTGCATCGACTCCAAGGCGCCGGATTAGGCGCTACAAAGCCTGGCTGAGCAGGGAAATACCGGCCAGGCCACCCAACTTCAGACTGATGCCGGTCGCCGGGTTTGGCACCTCGGGTTCTCCAGGATTGATCCGGATCAGCTTGCCCCCGCAGTCTTCGGAGAAGTGCCGGACGGTCGGGATGTTGGTGCCGGCCCCGATTTCGATACAGACCAGCCGCTCAACCGTCGCCAGCCATTGCTGCAGTCGCTGATATTGCAGGGTAGTGCGTCGCTCCAGCCAACCCCAGTCGTTGAACATCAGGATATTGGGCCGGGCGAGGGCGCCGCAGTGCGGGCAATGGGGCTGCTCGCCGAGCAGGCGGCAGTTCTCGGCATCGACTGCAGGCTGAAATTCGTCGGCAGACCAGATGTGTTCGCCACAGCCGGCGGTGCATTGCAGGTGATGGATGGAGCCGTGGATTTCACAGATCCGGTCAGCGGCAAAACCGGCTTTCTGGAACTGGCCATCGACGTTACTGGTGAAAACCCGGATGCCATGCTGCATCCCCTGCGCCATCTCGAGCAGCATCCGGAACCCGGGATGAGGCGTGGCATGCCGGTAGAGATCGAGGCGGTGGCCGTAGAAGCCCCAGGCTTGCTGCGGGTCGCATTCGAAGGCTGCCGGGTTGGCGATGGACTCAAAAGCGATTCTGGCGCGCCCCAGGGCGGGATAAACGGACCAGAAGCCACCCGGTCCGCGAAAGTCGGGCAGGCCTGAATCGATGCCCATGCCGGCCCCGGCGGTAATCAGCAGGCCATCAGCGCTGCGCAGCCATGCGGCGGCTTGTTCGAGAGCGGAGTCAGTCATCGGCCAGTGCTTGTTCGTGTCGGCGGGTGGGCCATCGTATCCGGTTTGGCGAGCAATTTGCCCCGCGAACTTTAAGAGCGACGGGGCTTAGTCGAGCCCGCCGTCCGTGCTGGCCAGCACTTCCGGATAGCCCTTGGGATCGTCCTTGTGGTCGTAAATTTCCTTGATGTGAAATTCCAGATCGGTCAGGGCGCCGTTTTCGTCGGCGTAGATTTCCTTGATGCGGAGGATTTCGGGCAAGGCTTTTCTGAAGGCCTCCATCAGGCTGGGGTCGAAGTGCCGGCCGCTTTGCGACTCCAGATATTGCAGCGCTTCATTGAGTGGAATGGCGGCCTTGTAGGGGCGGATGGAAACGAGGGCATCGAAGACGTCGGCAATGGCGACGATGCGGCCTTCGAGCGGAATGGCCTCGCCCTTCAGGCCTTGCGGGTAGCCGCTCCCATCCCATTTTTCGTGATGGGTCAGGGCGATGATACGGGCGGTTTCGAGCAGTTCGTTATCGTGCTTGCCGATGATTTCGGCGCCCATGATCGGGTGCTGGTACATCACCTTCCATTCCTCTGTATCCAGTTTTCCCGGTTTGAGCAGGATGGAATCGGGGATGCCGATCTTGCCGATGTCGTGCATCGGCGAGGTGTTGAAGATGATCTCGGACGCTTCCTGGCCCAGGCCGTGCGCTTCTGCGATCAGCCGCGCGTAGTGGCTCATACGCAGGACGTGGTTGCCAGTTTCGTTATCCTTGAACTCGGCGGCCCGGCCCAGGCGGCGGATGATCTGCTGGCGGGTGGTCAGCAATTCATGGGTACGCTGCTTGACCATGTGTTCGAGTTCGCGCGATTGGTCGTAGAGGGCGAGGTGGGTGCGGACGCGCGCCTTGACGATGGGCGGGCTGATCGGCTTGGTGATGTAGTCGACGGCACCGGTTTCCAGACCCCGCTTTTCGTCCTCGATGCTGCTCATGGCGGTGACGAAGATCACCGGAATGCGGCGCCGGTCCGGATTGGCCTTCAGCCGCCGGCAAATTTCGAGGCCGCTGAGGCCGGGCATCATGATGTCGAGCAGGATCAGATCAGGCGGCTCGTCCGAGTAGACGATTTTCAGCGCCTTTTCACCGGATGTGGCCACCCGGATACGATATTCGTCGCGCAGCACTTCGCTCAACAGGTCGATGTTTTCGGGACTGTCATCGACGACCAGGATGCTTTGTTTGGGCAGGAGGGGGGACATGGGCTAGCGACTCTCGATTAGGTGGCTCAGACTGGTTGCCGGGTGATGCTCATCTGCTGCAGTGTTTCCATGGCTTCATCGAATTCGTATTGGCCGATCTGGCGAGCCAGATGATCGACCAGCAGCGGGTCGAATTCCTGTTTGAGCCAGGATGATATTTGCTCGAAATAGCGTACGGCGGCCGCATCGTCATTATCGAGAAGCTGTTGAAGTTCGGCTAGCGTGCCGTGCTGTATTACCTGCAGTGGCGCTGGCGTGACCGGCGGCGTTTCCTGGCGCAGGGTTTCAGCGAGTGCCAGGACCTTGGGCAGATTTTCACCCAGCCGGAGCAACAGGCTTTCGATGGCGGCCTCGTTTCCGGGCCTGTTCTCTTTGAGGCATTCCTCAAGCTCGCCGGCCAGCCGGGCCAACCCGGTTGCCCCGATATTGCCGGCCAGGCCGCGCAGGGTATGGGCGCGCAGAATCATCGCCGCAGTGTCGCCCCTGGCTTGATCGGCCCGCAGACATTCGACGGCGTCGCCCTGGTTTTCGTGGAAACGCAGGAGCAGGCGGTCATACATGCTGCGCTTACCTCCCATGCGGGCGAGGGCGGCAGCGCTATCGATGTCGGCGACCGGCAGCGCCTGATCGTGGCTGGGTAGAGTCGGCAGCGGTGTCGGGGTCGTTGGCGTTAATGCCTGACCCAGCCAGTGCGACAGCGTGGCGTGGAGGACGGCAACGTCGATGGGCTTCGGAATATGGTCGTTCATGCCGACGGCCAGACAGTGCTCCCGGTCCCGGGTCAGGGCATTGGCCGTCATGGCGACGATGGGCAATTGGGCCAGCTTCAGGTCGTTGCGGATATGTTCGGTCGCGGTGTAGCCATCCATGACCGGCATGTGGCAATCCATCAGGACGAGGTCGTAGGCGTTTTGCCGTATGCGGTCGATGGCTTGCTGGCCGTTCTCGGCCACATCGACCAATAAGCCGATGTTGCCGAGCATTTCCTCGGCCAGTTCGCGGTTTACCTCGTTGTCCTCGACCAGCAATATGTGCCGGCCGGCAAATTGGCGAGAGAGTACGGCTGGCGTGATACTGGGCAGCGCCGGGGTGACTGGCGCCCGATGCAGTGCGAGCATGATGCTGTCGAACAGCGAAGAGGGCGTGGCCGGCTTGCTGAGGATGGCGCCGACCGCGTGCTGGCCAAGGGCGGCCAGCAGTTCTTCATGGTCGTAGGCGGTGGCCATGACGATGGCGGGTGAGCTTGCCGGGGAGTTTCCCTGGCTGATCCGCTCGACCAGCGCTACCCCATCCATGCCGGGCATTTTCCAGTCGATGATGAGCAGGCCGTAGGGCTGGCCGGCTTCAGCCGCCGTCTCCATTTCGAGCAGCGCCGCCGGTGCGCTGCGGACGGCCTGACAGGCGATGCCGAAGACCTTGAGCATGTGCTGGAAGATTTCGCAGGCGCCGGGGCTGTCATCGACAATCAGGGCGCGCAGATCGTTTGGCAGGCCGATGCGCCGCGGTGCGTCAGCCTGTTCCAGAGGGATGCCGAATGGTAGCCGGAAGGTGAAACTGCTGCCGATTCCCGGCCGGCTGCTCACGCTGATGCTGCCGCCCTGCAGGTCCACGATGCGCTTGCAGATCGACAGGCCAAGACCGGTACCGCCGTACTTGCGGGTGGTCGATGTGTCGGCCTGGGTGAAGGCGGAGAACAGTTGCGACAGCTGCTCGACATTCATGCCAATGCCCGTATCGATGACCTCGAAGCCAAGCTCGACCGTGTTTTCCCGATTTTCAAGTCGTTTGACCGTGACCGTGATTTCACCCGCTTCGGTGAATTTGATGGCGTTGCCGACCAGATTGAGCAATACCTGGCCCAGGCGCAGGGGGTCGCCGATCAGCTGATCCGGAACTTCCGGCGCAATGTCGTAGAGCAGTTCGAGACCCCGTTCGCGGGCTTTCAGGGAACACATGTCGCTGAGGTGGCGCAGGGTGGCATCCAGGCTGAATGGTGCTTGCTCGAAATGCATCATGCCGGCTTCGATCTTGGACAGATCGAGAATGTCGTTGATGATCCCGAGCAGGCCCTTGGCCGCGTTGTCGACCTTGGTCAGGTAGTTCTTCTGGCGCGCGTTCAATTCGGTCTGCAAAGCCAGATGGGTCATGCCGATTATGGCATTCATCGGGGTCCGGATCTCGTGGCTCATGTTGGCCAGAAAATCCGCCTTGGCAGCAGCGGCGGATTCAGCGATGGCCCGCGCCCGCTCGGCTTCGCGCTCCGCTTCCTTGAGGGCGGTGATATCGACGATGACGCCGATCAGGCCATCCGGCCGACCATCGGGGGAGCGGAAGCCGCTGACCGAATAAAGGGTGTCGTGCAGGTTTCCATCGGCACCCGGCAAACGCACTTCACGGGTAACCCGCTTGCACTCGGCAATGACCTCTTCATCTTCGGCCTGATAAGCCAGGCGAGCCTCTTCCGGGAGGTATTCGAGATCGAGCACCCGTTTGCCGACGAATTGTCGCCGGTTGACGCCAAAAAAGGCTTCATAGGCCTGGTTGCAGCCCAGAAAGTGGGTATTCGCACCCTTGTAGAAGATGGGGTTGGGAATGGTATCGAGCAGCGCTTGCAGGAAGGAGAACTGCCGGATCAGTTCGGCTTCGATCTCGCGCCGGTCGGAAACATCCAGCACGGTGATCAGCAGGGAATCGAGCTGGCCATTCGGATCGCGGACGGCAGCGATCTGCACGTCGCCCCAGCGGGATTCGCCTTTCGGGTCAAGGAATTCGAATTCGTTGCGCAGGCTTTGCGGCTGATCGTTCCCGCTCTGGCTGAGCAGATCATTGATCCTTCCCAGTACATCCTCAGGCAGGGCAATGCTCTCCGGGTGCGAAAGCAGGGTATTGATCGGCTGGTTGATGAATTTGGCGAAGGCCGGATTGACCAGCACCGGCTTTCGCGCCGGGTCGAGGCTGACGATGCCGACCGCCGCATTGTCGAAGACCGCCCGGAAGAAGGCTTCGCGTTTCTGCAGGATGTCCTGATTTTGCCGCAAGGCGAGGGTGCGCTTGGCGACCTGGTGTTCGAGCTCGATATTGGCGTCCTGCGACGCTTGCTGGGCGTGTTGCAGATGTTGGCGCATGCCTTCCAGAGCCTTGGCCAACTGGATGACTTCTCGCCAGGGGGCATCGGTGGTGACTGGCTTGCCCAGATCCAGGCTGCCGATACGGGCGCTGTCCTCGGCCAAGGCAATCAGCGGTTCGCCGAAGCGATTGGCGATGCGAATGGCGACGGCCATGCCCAGGGCGAGGGCGGAGAGGGTGATCAGGCCGAGCAGCAGCAGGTCTGAACTGGAAATCGGGACAAAATCGCTCTCCGGCGCGACCACCCCCAGCCAGATACCGCTGGCACTGCCGTCCAGTCGATGAAAAAGGCTGATCCAGTGACCATCGGGGCGATCGAAACCATGCAGGTGCTGGGCCGGATGAGGGTCCATCTGCCATAGCCGGAAGGCTTCGGCGAATTCGGGGAGATCAAGCTCTTCGGAGGTTTTCAGCAGCGCCTGGTTGATCGCATTGCGGTCGGAAAAACGCGGATCGCTGGGCGGGGCAATCAGCCGCCCCTCCTGCAGGAACAAGCCGACCTTGCCCTGAGTGCCGACCTTCATGCGGGTGGTGAATTCGGCAATGTCGATCAGACGGACGTCATGGGCGATGACGTAATTCGAGCCGTCTTCGGCCTGCCAGCGCATGGCCGCGGTGATCCCGGGTTCCTTGGTCGTGAAGAAGATGTAAGGCTCGGTCCAGAAGACGCTTTGCTCATTGGGCAGGGCCATCGAGCCTTTGAACCACGGGCGTTCGCGGGCGTCGTAATTGCGTTCCCGCATTTCGACGTTTTCAATCTGCCGGTTCTTGTCCCAGGTGATCCAGTAGGTCTGGTTGCCCCATTCGGCCGGGTTGCTGATCCGGTTGATCCAGCGCCCGTCGTCGGTCATCAGCAGCAGGATCTCGCGGCCCGACTCGTGGGCAAAAATGACCGAGGTGATCTCGCCGTGATTGGCGATGATGGGGAAGAAAAATTCGTTGAAACGCAGTAGGCGGGTCTGATCGATATCGCTGTTTTTTCCCCAGCCCTGGCTGCTGCGCAAGGTGACCTCGACGGTCTTCAACAGGCGGGTAAAACGCGCTTCCAGCTGATCGGCGGCCAGTTGCATCTGGGCTTCGGCCAGTCGATCGACGGTTGGCCGGCCGATCAGGTGGTAAAGGCTGATCGTGAAGGCGGCCAGTGCAAGCAGGATCAGCAGGCCGATACGCAGTACCAGACTGTTGGCGAACCCCGGCTTTCTGAAGGATATTCCGCGCAGAATCCCTCTCCCTTGATTTGATGGCTACTCGACGATAACCCTTCTTATGGCGAGGATTTTCATTATTCTGGCATCAATGTGAGGAGATATACGTTTCCCGCATAAAAGTGTCAAGGAAACGCTCCGCGGTGCTACTCGACGACGTTCAGGTCCGGTGGAGTGCCGATGAATTCCAGTCGCCGGCGCAGCGCTTCGGTGACAAAAATCCGGTTGCTGCGATCGACGCGGAGGACGAGGCCGATTTCCATTTTTTTCGCCATTTCCCGCCAGCCATCCGGCCCGGCGATGAAGATCGGCTTGGAGGCTGCGTCGGACAGGGTGCCGGCCTTCGGCCCGGCCGGGATGAGCACGGTGACGGCCTGGGTGTGATCGGCTGGATAGCCGGTGCGCGGATCGAGCAAATGGGCGTAGCGCTTGCTGTCGACTTCGAAGAAACGCTGGTAGTCGCCCGAAGTGCCGATCGCTTCGCCATCAGCCAGCATGACCGTGGCCAGCGGGCCGGGCTGGCGCGGGTGCTGGATGCCGACGCGCCAGGGTTTGCCCTCTTTGCTGCCGAGCGCCATGACGTTGCCGCCGATGTTGATCAGCGCGTTGTGGATGCCCTGGGCGCGCAGGATGGCCGCAGCGCGGTCGAGGGCGACGCCCTTGAGGTAGCCGCCGAAATCGAGGGCGACGTTGCGGTTGCGGCTGCTGATCGTTTGGCCATCGATGCCGATGTCGGCAATCGACGGTTTGCTCGCCAGCCAGTCCGTGATTTCGCTTTCGCCGGGTAGTTCGGCCTTGAACTCGTCGGCCTGGAAGCCCCAAAGCTGGATCAGCGATCCGATGCCGGGGTCGAACAGGTAGTCGCCCTGTTTCGACAGCGCCTGGGCTTCGCGGACGAATTCGGCCAGTTCTGGGGTCACTTCCTGTGGCCGACCGGAAGAAATGGCCGAATTCAAAGTCGTCAGTTGCGACGCTTGCCACGCATGGTAGGCGCGGTGCAGGCGGTCGAATTCGCGCAGCACGGCGGCGATGGCCTTGCGGCCCTGTTCCGGATCCTCGCTGACGACCAGCACTTCGACGCGGGTGCCGAAGACGTAGGCCTGCTGTTCCTGCAGCGGCGTGCGGCTACAGGCGGTGACTGTCAGCGCCACCAGAGCGATCAGGAAAAGCCTCAGGCGAGGCCGCATGCGTGTTCGACTGCCGTGATGAAAGCGCCGGCCGCATCGAAGCCGGACTGCTGGCGGATCTCGACCATGCAGGTCGGGCTGGTGACGTTGATTTCGGTCAGGTAGTCGCCGATGACGTCGATGCCGATCAGCATCAAGCCACGCTTGAAGAGCACGGGGCCGATGGCTTCGGCGATTTCCCGGTCACGCGCCGATAGCTCCTGGGCAACGCCCGTGCCGCCGACGGCCAGATTGCCGCGCGTTTCACCGGCTTTGGGAATGCGCGCCAGGCACCACGGCACCGGTTTGCCGGCAATGAGCAGGATGCGCTTGTCGCCGGCAGCGATTTCCGGCACGTAGCGCTGCGCCATGATCGTTCGCGCGCCGTCGTTGGTCAGCGTTTCGACGATGACATTGCGGTTAGGATCGTTGCGATGGACGCGAAAAATCTGGCTGCCGCCCATGCCGTCGAGCGGCTTGAGGATGACGTCGCGCTGCTCGTCGATGAAATGGTGGATTTGCGCCATGCTGCGCGTCGCCATGGTCGCCGGCGAAAAATGGGCAAATTCCATGATCGCCAGTTTTTCGGAATGATTGCGCAGCGCCCGCGGCCGGTTGAAGACCTTGACGCCGTCTTCCTCGGCTCTTTCAAGCAGCCAGGTAGCGGTCAGGTATTCGAAATCGAAGGGCGGATCCTTGCGCATGATGACCGCATCGAAGGCCTTCAGCGGCATCCATTCGCGGCCGGTTTCGCGGTACCAGTCGTGGTCGTCCGGGCGCAGGTGGAGGTGCAGCGCCTCGCCCGAAACGCCGCCAACATGCGCAGCGTCCGGCTTGCGCCAGCCGAGCGTCGCGGCATCGATGGCGAAAACCTCATGGCCGTGGTTTTCGGCCGCCCGCATCATGGCCACCGAAGAATCCTTCCAGGCCTTCAGGTGATCGAGCGGGTCGAGAACAAAAGCCAGTTTCAGCGACTGGCTGCTGCCGCCCAGCAGGTGTTTTTCAAAGTGTAGTTGCTGAGCCATGCCGACTCAGACGTCTTCCGGCGCGGTGCGTTCCAGCTCAATGGCAGCCGCCAGGCAGGCCAGACGACCGACCACGCCGTAGGCGTAGAAGCGGTTGGGTGGCGAGTCCGGATTGCCGCAGCGGTAGTCGGGCATGTTGCAGCCGGTGTCGAAGGCCAGCGGCTCGAAATGCATGCCCGGCGCGTTGAGGTTCTCGTCCTTGCCGCGCCCGGTATGTACGCGATAGAAGCCACCGACCACGTAACGGTCGATCATGTAGATGACCGGCTCGGCGACCGCCTCGTTCAGCGTTTCAAACGAATGCACGCCTTCCTGGATCAGCACCTCGGAGACTTCGAGGCCTTCCTTGACGACGCTCATCTTGTTGCGCTGCTTGCGGTTCAGCGCGATGACCTCGTCGACGTTGCGCACCGTCATCACGCCCATGCCGTAGGTGCCGGCATCGGCCTTGACGACGACGTAGGGCGTCTCTTCGATGTCGTACTCGCGGTACTTTTCCTTGACGATGTCGAGCACGGCCGAGACGTTGGCGGCCAGACATTCCTCGCCCTGACGCTCGTGAAAATTGATGCTGCGACAGACCGAAAAGGCCGGGTTGATGCGCCACGGATCGATGCCGATGGCCTTGGCGAAATCGTTGGCGACCTGGTCGTAGGCGGCGAAGTGGTTGGATTTGCGGCGTACGGCCCAGCCGGCATGCACCGGCGGCAGCACGACCTGTTCGTTCAGCCCTTGCAGGATGGCAGGAATGCCGGCCGACAGGTCGTTGTTGAGCAGGATGGCGCAGGGATCGAAGCCGTCCAGCCCGAGGCGGTGCGGTGTGCGGACCAGCGGTTCGAGCAGCAGGCTCTGGCCGTTCGGCAAGTCGACGGTCGTCGGCTGGGTGATCTCCGGGTTCAGCGAACCGAGGCGCACATTCAGCCCGGTCTGCTTGAGGATGGCGGCGATCTGGGCGACGTTCTGCAGGTAGAACTGATTGCGCGTGTGGTTCTCGGGAATCAGCAGCAGGCTGCGCGCTTCCGGGCAGAATTTCTCGATGGCGCTCATCGCCGCCTGCACGCAGAGCGGCAGGAAGGCCGGATTCAGGTTGTTGAAGCCGCCGGGGAACAGGTTGGTATCGACCGGCGCCAGCTTGAAACCGGAATTGCGCAGATCGACCGATGAGTAGAACGGTGGCGTGTGTTCCAGCCACTGGCTGCGCAGCCACTGCTCGATCTGCGGGCTGGCCGCGAGGAAGCGACGCTCGAGTTCGAGCAGGGGGCCGGTGAGGGCGGTAGTGAGGTGTGGAACCATGTGCTGTGTCTCAATCCGAGGTTTTTATTTTGGTGGCAAATCTTACACCGCAGTGCAGCAATTGGGATTACAGCCGGTAGTCGGCCTGGGCCAGCCGTTGCAGGCGGGTGATCACGTCGGCGAAGTCATTTTCGCTTTCGGCGACCTCGTCGAAGTAGCGCTGGGTATCATCGACCGCGTGGCGGATCAGATCGTCCATGTAGTCCACTTGTACTTCGGTGAGGCCTAGCGTCAGTATTGTTCGGCCCAACTGTTCGATGCTTTCGAGCAGCACTGCCTGGCCCTTGCGATGGCTGGTGCCGGAATGACGCGTGGCTTGCTGCATGGCGGCTTTAAGTTCATCCAGTGCGGCTTCGATGCCCTGTTTCTGCAGGTCGCGTTCGATGGCGGCATCCAGCGCCGCCATCCGCATGTCGGCACTTTCGGTCAGCACCGCCAGGTGATCGCGCAGGCGGCCGACCTTGTCCGGATCATCCACCGGCAGGTTTTCAACCAGCAGGGAGACATGGTCGAAGTTGATCACGGCCCGCGAACCCATCTCGAAGATGCGGCCGATATCGCGCAGCTTTTCCAGCACCGCTGCCTGCATGGCCGTCATGGGCCCCTCGGCATTCAGTGCTACCTGCTCATGCCGGCCACGGACTTGAACGGCGCCTTGCAGGCCCCAGGCTTTCATGGCGGCGACCAGCCGGGCGGCAATGGCCGAATAGCTGGTGGCCTGAGCCGATTTGCGCAGGAATTCGATGACTACGCCAAGGTCACCCATGCTGGTCATGGCCGCAAAGGCGACGCGCTGCGCATCGGTAGACTGGCTGGCCAGGGTGCGCACCTTTTCGCGCAACTCAATGGCGTTGCCGAGCTTGTGGCGCAATTCGTGCGCGGCGATCGGCTTGGTCAGGAAATCGTCGCCACCCGCGTCGTAGGCGGCAACGCGTTCCGGCGTGGTGTCGTGAGCCGAGACGAAAATGACCGGTATTTCGGCACCGCGCGCCTGCTCGCGGAAGCGGCGGCAGGTGTCGTAACCGCTGAGTCCGGGCATTTCGATGTCGAGCAGCACGGCGTCGAAAGAAGCTTCGCTGGCCAGAAAGGCTGTCCCGCTGTCGAATGATTCGACCTGGTAATCCTTCTCCAGCAGGCGGGTCAGGATCATGCGCTGGGGGGGATTGTCCTCGACGATGGCAACACGAAAAAGCTGGCTCATGCCGGCGCTCCTGATTGAATGGCAATTTTGACAAAAATACCATAGCTGGCCGCTGCTGTCACCGCAAGTCCTTGAAAAAAGGTAAAATTCGCGCCTTCGTTTTACCGCTTTACAGCAGATCGGAATTCCAGTGCTCGTCGCCGCCAATATCACCATGCAGTTCGGGGTCAAACCCCTTTTCGAGAACGTCAACGTCAAGTTTGGCGAGGGTTATCGTTACGGTCTGATTGGTGCCAATGGTGCCGGTAAATCGACCTTCATGAAGATTCTTTGTGGCGCGCTGGAGCCTTCGGCCGGCAATGTCTCGAAAGACAAGCACGAGCGCATGGCCTACCTGAAGCAGGACCAGTTCGCCTACGAAGACATGCGCGTGCTCGACGTTGTGCTGATGGGCCACGAGGAAATGTGGGCCTGCATGAGCGAGCGCGACGCCATCTACGCCAACCCGGAAGCGACCGAAGACGACTACATGAAGGCGGCGGAGCTGGAGCATCACTTTGCCGAATACGACGGCTACACCGCCGAATCGCGGGCCGGCGAACTGCTGCTCGGCGTCGGCATCCCGACCGAACAGCACAATGGCCCGATGAGCCAGGTCGCACCGGGCTGGAAGCTGCGCGTGCTGCTCTGCCAGGCGCTGTTCGCCAACCCGGACATCCTGCTCCTCGACGAGCCGACCAACAACCTCGACATCAACACCATCCGCTGGCTGGAAGACATCCTGAATGCCCGCGAGTCGACGATGATCATCATCTCGCACGACCGCCACTTCCTGAACCAGGTCTGCACCCACATGGCCGACCTCGACTACGGCAAGATCACCACCTACGCCGGCAACTACGACGACTTCATGGAAGCCGCGCAGGCTGCCCGCGAGCGCCAGCAGAATGCCAACGCCAAGGCCAAGGAACGCATCGCCGAACTGCAAACCTTCGTCCGCCGTTTCTCGGCCAACGCCTCCAAGGCCAAGCAGGCGACCAGCCGCGTCAAGCTGATCGAAAAACTCAAGCCGGAAGACATGAAGCCGTCGTCCCGCCAGTACCCGTGGATTCGCTTCGACTACGACGAGAAGCAAAAGCTGCACCGCCAGGCCGTCGAGATCGAGAATGTTTCCTTCACCTACGAAGGTGGCGAGCGCAAGATCTTCAACAACCTGACGCTGACCATCAATGCCGGTGAAAAGATTGCCGTGATCGGCGAAAACGGCGTCGGCAAAACAACCTTCCTGAAGTTGCTGATGGGCGAAGTCGTGCCGCAGTTCGGTACCATCAAATGGGCCGAAAAAGCCTTCCCCGGCTACTACGCGCAGGATCACAGCGCCCAGTTCGCCGGTACTGAGAGCCTGACCGACTGGATCGCCGGCTATGCCCGCGCCACGATCGAAGACGGCGGCGACCTGGAAACCCTGATCCGCGGCACCCTCGGCCGTCTGCTCTTCTCCGGCGACGAAGTGAAGAAGCCGGTCAACGTCATTTCCGGCGGCGAGCAGGGCCGCATGCTGTTCGGCAAGCTGATGCTGTCGAAACACAACGTGCTGCTGATGGACGAACCGACCAACCACCTCGACATGGAGTCGATCGAAGCGCTGAACAGCGGCCTGGAAAAATTCCCCGGCACCCTGATCTTCGTCTCGCACGACCGTGAGTTCGTGTCCTCGCTGTCTACCCGAGTGTTGGAGGTCAAGAACGATGGTCGCATCATCGATTACCTCGGCGGCTATGAGGACTATCTGGCTTCGCAGGGCGTCGAGTAAGATTTTTTGCCCGCACTGCGGGCAAAGCAAAAAGGCCGAAGACGCATCGCGCTTCGGCCTTTTTTTCAGTCTGGATTTTTGCTTATCGATCCAGACTGATCACCGGTCGTGACCATGCCCGTGGCCGTGTCCCCGGCCACGATCGTTGTCATCGCCGCGCCGACCGTCGCCCCGGCGGTCGTTGCGCTCATCCCGGTAGTTGTTGTCGCGATAGCCGTCACGACGGCCATCGTCCCAACGATCGCGGTCACCACGACCGCGTTGCTGATAGCGCGGTACGTATTCGCGTTCGTACCAGCGATCCTGGACGAAATAGACGCGCTCGCCGCAGGCACGGTATTCGTGGCAGTGCTTGCGCCAATGCTTGGCATGACCGGGCGGGACGCGCAGGTAGATCGGCGGGCGATGGACCGGGACGCGCTCGACCAGGATCGGCTGCCCATAGATGACCGGCGGGCGGGGATAGCCGCCGATGTCGATCTGGCCATAGAAACCGGGCTGGCCGATGCTGACCGAGACACCGACGTCGGTAGCGTGGGCCGTGGCAGTCAATGAGGCAGCGACGATGGCGGCGATAGTCAGAAAACGTTTCATGATTCCACTTTGCAGGTTGTGTGTTCCAAGTAACGCAGGAAGGGGTGATCCGATGACACCGGGCCAGTCGCGACGGGCTTATTGCAGCGGGATGCCGGCGGCCAGGCTGCGAATCAGGCGCACGCAATCGACGTCTGACTGGTGGTAGGCCGATTTCACATAGTCGATATAGGCCCGGTCTTCCGAATTCGGATTGTTGGCCAGGGTAGTCTCGTAGGCAAAGCGCAGGAACAGGAAGCTGGGCTCCGGTTCCTCGATGGTGATGGTCAGACTGCCGCCGGGATGGACTTCGGAGGGCTGGATATCGAAGCGCACCCAGTGCCGGTCGGCCATCGTCACACGATCCTGGATCACGGCCGGACCAAAATCGAGTTCACGGAGCAGGGCATCCGCCGCACGTTCGAGGATGGTGCAGGACTCCAGCCCGGGCAGGAAGGGAACGGGATTCTCGACGCGGTGCAGCAGTCCCAGCCACAGTTGGTCGCGAGTCAGTGATTCGACCAGCGGATTTTCCGGGTCGTTGATCTGGATAAGGTGTTCGAAATTCATGGCCATATTGTATTTCATCACCCGGCCACCCATTGCCTTGCCGTCTCTTTCTCACCCTCTGCGGCGTGCGGTCTCCCGGGCAACGAAACTATGGGGCCGTGTTAACATCGCTGCCATGCAACTAGAACGTATCCTCCAAAAACACGGGTTCGGTTCCCGTCGGGAATGCCGGGGCCTCATCCGCCGCGATCGCGTGGCGATCAATGGCCAGGTTTGCGACGATCCCTTCGTCGAACTCGATATCGAAGGGCTGATTTTCACCGTCGATGGCGTCGATTGGCCCTACGCTGAATTCGCCACGCTGATGCTCAACAAGCCGGCCGGCTACGAGTGTTCGCGCAAGCCCAAACATCACGCCAGCGTCCTTGAACTACTGCCAGTGCCGCTGCGCGAACGCGATGTTCAGCCGATTGGCCGGCTCGACGAAGATACGACCGGCCTGCTACTGATTACCGACGATGGACAGTTGAATCACGTGCTCTCCTCGGCCAAACGCAAGGTGCCGAAAGTCTATCTGGCGACGACCAAGCACCCGCTCGATCAGGCACAAATCGACCAGCTCTTGGCCGGCGTCCTGCTCGCCGACGAGTACGAGCCGATTAGCGCGGCGGCTGCCGAAATCGTCGGCGAAAACCTGCTCCGCCTGACGCTGACCGAGGGCAAGTACCACCAGGTCAAACGCATGGTGGCGGCCGTCAGCAACCGCGTCGAGGCGCTGCATCGTGAAGCCGTTGGTGAATTGACGCTGCCGCCTGACCTCAAACCTGGCGAGTGGCGCTGGTTGTCGGCGGCCGACCTGCAGAAACTGGGCTATTCCAAATGACCCTGACCGAAATGCGCTACATCGTGGCTCTGGCTCGTGAGCGGCATTTCGGCAAGGCAGCCGATGCCTGCCACGTCAGCCAGCCAACGCTATCGGTGGCGCTGAAGAAGGTCGAAGGCCAGATTGGTGCGCCGCTTTTCGAGCGCGGCACCAACGATATCCGCATCACGCCGCTGGGCGAGCGCATCGTCGCTCAGGCGACGCGCGTGCTGGAAGAAGCGGTCAAGCTCGAAGAAATCGCCGAGGCCACCGGCGACCCGATGAGCGGCCAGTTACGTGTCGGCATCATCTACACCATTGCGCCTTACCTGCTGCCGCAACTGATTCCGGCCCTCAATCGCGAGGCGCCGAAGATGCCGCTCTTCCTCAAGGAAGACTTCACCGGCAACCTGATCCCCGCGCTGAAGGCCGGCGAACTCGACGTCATCATCATTGCGCTGCCCTTTGCCGAACCCGGCCTGGTTGCCCAACCGGTTTACGACGAGCCCTTCCGGGTGGTTGTTCCGGCGACTCATCCGTGGGCTTCCCGGGCGGAGGTGAATGGCGATGAACTTGATGGCCAGAACCTGCTGCTACTCGGCCAGGGCAACTGCTTCCGCGATCAGGTACTCGAATCCTGCCCCCGCCTGAATGCCCCGGACGCCTTGGAGCACTCGCTCGAAGGCAGCTCCCTCGAGACTATCCGCTACATGGTCGCCAGCGGCGCCGGCGTCGCGGTCATGCCCAGTACGGCGGCCGATCCGTTGATAAGCAAGGAACCGATGGTCAAGGTACTGCCATTTGCCGGCGCCCAGCCCAAACGCACCGTCGGTCTCGTCTGGCGCATCACCTTCCCGCGCCCCCAGGCTATTGATGCGGTGCGGGCGGCGCTGCTGTCCTGCCAGCTACCGGGAGCTTTGGCCGTACGTTGAAGTTTCACGTGGAACGAGGGTGGAAAATACGTTCCGACGCCTGAAGCGAAAAAGCCCTCGATTTTGTCGAGGGCTTTTTGTTGTAGGCAGCAGGGCTATCAGGCTTCAGCCTTCTTCTTGGCCGGCGCCTTGGGTTTGGCCACCTTCTTTTCGAACTCGAAGCTGACCTTGCCATCCTTGGCCATCAGATAGGCCGAGAACTTGCGGCGGGTGCGGTTCGAAACGAACTCCTTGAGCAGATCAGTCTTGCCTTCGGCCAGCAGCTTCTTCATCTGAGCGGCATCGATCGGCTGCTGCAGGATGATTTTGCCGGAGCGGAAATCGCAGGTTTTGGCCGGGCCGACCGATTTTTCGCAGACGTAGGAAGTGCCGTGCTCAAAGACATTGGCCGCACACTTGGGGCACTTGCCGAGACTTTCCTGTGCGGAGAAATCGACGGGTTCGGCATCGGCGGCATCCGCCTTGTCCTGGCCGAAATCGAATTCCGGCTGCAGATCGTCGTTGAGCTTGATGGCTGCGGCAAAGCTGCGGCCCATCTTGTTGCGGAAGCCGGTCAGCGGGCCGACCTGCTTTTCGGTTAGCAATTGCTCTATTTCAGCCGGCTCATACTGACGACCAGCCACAATCTTCCACAGCGCGTAGTCGCAGCCGCCGCACTGGAACTTCTTGTAGGTCTCGCGAATCTGACCGCCGCACTTCGGGCAGGGGGCAGTCAGCACGCCGAAATCACCGGGAATGGTGTCGGCTTCGTATTGCTTGGCGCGTTCGACCATGTGGCGGGTCATTTCGGCGATTTCGCGCATGAATTCGTCGCGCGTGAATTCGCCCTTTTCGATGCGGCCGAGTTTCCATTCCCAGTCGCCGGTCAATTCCGGTTGGGTCAGCTCCTTGATGCCGAGGCCGTTGAGCAGCGTCATCAGGGTAAAAGCCTTGGCGGTCGGGATCAGTTCCCGGCCTTCGCGGTGCATGTATTGCTCGCCGATCAGGTTTTCGATGATCTGGGCGCGGGTGGCCGGGGTGCCGAGGCCACGGCCCGCCATGGCGGCCTTCAGTTCCTCGTCGTCGACCATCTTGCCGGCGCCTTCCATGGCGGAGAGCAGGGTGGCTTCAGAGTAGCGTGGCGGCGGCTTGGTGGCGTTGGCCTTGACGGTCACTTCGTCGGTATTGACCTCTTCCTTGGCATCGACGGCAACCAGGTTGCCTTCGTCGCCATCCTGGCCTTCCTTGCCATAAACGGTGAGCCAGCCCGGATTGACCAGCACCTTGCCCTCGGTCTTGAAGGGGTAGCCTTCGACGCGAGTGATGCGGGTGGTGACCATGTACTCGGCGGCTGGGAAGAAGACGGACAGGAAGCGACGAACGACGAAGTCGTACAGCTTCTGTTCCATCTCGTTCAGGCTCTTGGGTGCCTGCGGCGTCGGGATGATGGCGAAGTGATCGCTGATCTTGGCGTTGTTGAAGATGCGCTTGTTCGGTAGTACCCAGTTGCGGGCCAGGATCTGGTGGGCGAAAGGCGAATAGCGGGCGAGCAGCACTTCATCGTGGCCCTTGCCGGCGCCTTGGCCAGTCAGTACGGCCAGCGTTTCCTTGACGGTCGGCAGGTAATCTTCTGGCAGGCAGCGCGAATCGGTTCGCGGGTAGGTCAGGACCTTGTGCTTTTCGTACAGGGCCTGGGCCAGTGACAGCGTGGTCTTGGCCGAGAAGCCGAAGCGAGCGTTCGCTTCGCGCTGGAGGGTCGTCAAATCGAACAGTGCGGGCGATAGGCGGGTTTCCGGCTTGGCTTCTTCGGTGACTTCGCCGGGCTTGCCTTCGGTGGCGGCGCGGATGGCTTCGGCGCGCGCAACTTCCCACAGGCGATCGGCGCGAGCATGTTCGTCGTCGTTCTTGCCCTTGAAGGCTTCGTCGAACCATTTGCCCTTGTAGGAGCCAGCCTTGGCGCTGAAATCAGCCTCGACTTCCCAGTAGTCGCGCGACTTGAAATCGCGAATCTTGCGTTCGCGTTCAACGACGATGGCCAGCGTCGGTGTCTGGACGCGACCAACGGTGGTCAGGTGGAAGCCACCGGTCTTGGAGTTGAAGGCGGTCATTGCCCGCGTGCCATTGATGCCGACCAGCCAGTCGGATTCGGAGCGGCAGACGGCGGCATCGCCGAGGCCTTCCATTTCCTGGCCGGGACGCAGGCGGGCGAAGCCGTCACGGATCGCGCCCTGGGTCATCGACTGCAGCCACAGGCGCTGGACCGGCTTGCCGGACTTGGCGTTCTGGGCGATGTAATTGAAGATCAACTCGCCCTCACGCCCCGCGTCACAGGCATTGATCAGGCCGGTAACATCCTTGCGCTTGATCAGCTTGTTGAGCACCTTGAGGCGGGATTCGGTCTTTTCGATCGGCTTCAGGGCGAAGTGCGGCGGGATCACCGGCAGATGGGCGAAGGACCATTTGCCGCGTTTGACCTCGAATTCTTCGGGGCAGGCCAGTTCCAGCAAGTGACCGACAGCCGATGAGAGCACGAGCTCTTCGCTTTCGAAGTAGTCGTCGTGTTTGGTAAAGCCACCCAGCGCCCGCGCGATGTCGGCGGCGACGGAAGGTTTTTCGGCAATGATCAGCTTTTTGGACATGGTTTGGCCTGTTGAGTGCCGGGGCATGATAAGTGCCCGGCGAGCGGCTTGGCAAGCCGTCAATATATATAGGTGCCTAGTTCAGGCGCTGGTAGCGGTTACCGGGCAGGGTGCCTATAAGGCCGCAAAGCTCCAGTGTCAGGAGTTCCGGCAGCAACTGGTCGGCGCTCATTGCAGTTCGTTCGACGAGGTCGTCAAGGCTGCATGGATCGTGGCCAAGCGCAGCGAGAATCGGACCTTCTTCAGCGTTATCTGATGGAAGCTCCGGTTCGGGAGCTTCGTTGAAACTGCCCAGTTCTTCCAGAATGTCGGTAGCGGTTTCAACCAGTTTGGCACCCTGCTTGATCAATTTATGGCAGCCGCGGGCAACGGGCGAGTGGATCGACCCGGGTATGGCGAAAACCTCACGCCCCTGTTCAGCGGCAAGCCGCGCTGTGATCAGCGACCCGCTTTCCGGCGCAGCTTCGACGACCAAGACACCACGCGAGAGTCCGGAGATGATTCGGTTGCGCCTTGGAAAGTTGGAGGCGATGGCGGGCGTACCGAGCGGAAATTCAGAAACGATCGCCCCATGCTCAACGATGGCCAGCGCCAACTCCTTATTGCGGGCCGGGTAGATACGGTCGGGGCCGGTGCCAATGACCGCAATGGTTTCTCCCTTGGCGGCCAGTGCGCCACGGTGGGCGGCGGCATCGATGCCTAGCGCCAGGCCACTAATGATCGTCAGCCCCCTGGCGGCCAGTGTTTTGGCGAAGTTCTCGGCCGTTTGCACACCTTGAGGCGTTGCGTTGCGGCTGCCAACCATGGCTAGTCCGCGCTTCTGGAGCAGGGCAAGGTTGCCGCGCACGTAGAGTAGGCTGGGAGGGTCGGCTATTTCGAGCAGCGCTTTCGGGTAGGCTTCATCAGCCAATGAGATGATGTGCTGACTTGGTTGGTTGGCCCATTCGAGGCTATGTTCGACCGCCTCTGTCGGATCAAAATCGAACAGCAGGTCGGCGCGGTGACCGATGATGCCACGCGCTTCCAGGCGGCCGGCCGAGAAAATGGCTTCCGGTAAACCGAAAGCGGCGAGAAGCTTTCGTTGCGTCTCGCCGCCAATGCCTGGAATCAGGGTCAGCCGCAACCAGGCGGCCAAGCCGTCGGTATTTATCATGGATTCTTTGCAATATCCCCGGTGATCACGGACTTGGAGGAATCGACGACCAGAGCGTAGGCAATATTGTCGAAGACGCGGAAGACAAAGGCCAGCCCGTAACGTTCGTCAGGAACGGGGGTTTTGATCCGGTGGCCATCTTCGTTAATGCTGACTGAAACACGGGTGCGGTAGAGCGCAACGACATGGCCGATTTCTAGGCCATCGTTCTTGCCACGATTCAGCGAAACAACGGAACTGGTACCGCCTTCGTTGATGCCGCCGTAGATTCCGATGATCCGGGCCGATACATCACGTTCCGGACGGTGCGGAACATAGGAGATGATTGCTGGCGGGGGGGCTGGAAGCAGGCTATCGCCGCGACCAATTTCCTCCTTGGCCAGCGTAACGCGCAGGGTGGCTGGCTCACCTGGCTTGGTCAGCCGGGCATTGCCGAGGAAAAAGGCTTCGTAGGCGATAACCTTGTCGGTATCGGGGTCCTTGAGGGCTTTTCCTTTGCGGAAGATATGCCATTTTTCCACGCTGGCGTCCGGGATGCCGCTGGCGTAGAAGGAATCACTGCTGCCAACCATCATGCGATCTTCTTCAGTCGCGACAATGCGGACGGCGCTGGCATCATCATCCGTCTCGATGATCAAGGGTTGGGAAATAAACGGTTCGATCACGTTCGGCGGAATGCTCGGTATGACCTGCTGAACAGGGGTGCTATACACGGTCGGCTGAACCTTGCCGCTTTGTCCACCAACCGACTTGCCAAGCCTCAGGCGGGGCGTACCGCTCGACGTGTCGAGCATGACGACATCGCCCGGATAGATCCAGTGCGGGTTCTTGATCTGTTCCTTGTTCATCTGCCAGATTTCCGGCCAGCGCCATGGCTGCTTGAGAAACTTGCCGGAAATGCCCCACAGGGTGTCACCCTTGACGACGATGTGACGATCGGGCGGGTTGTCCACGAGTTGTAGCGGCTCGGCGGCCGATGCGCAGACGGCCGTCACGGCCAGGATGAGCGCGGATATAATGCGAACCATAGTCGTAACCTCACGTGCCGGTGGAACGCAATAACGTCGTCACTGTCTCATTAAGTGCCAATCATTTGCGTTCCATACCTCGGAATTGCTTTAGATTCTGCACGTAATAACCTAAGCGAGCAAGCTTTTATTCCGGTTTTCATATGGCCCTTTTACCCATTCTGCGTTTTCCCGACCCGCGCCTGAAAAAGGTGGCGCTCCCCGTTGCCAAAGTTGATGACAGCATTCGAAAACTGGTCGCCGACATGGCTGAAACCATGTACGAAGCACCCGGTATCGGGTTGGCAGCGACGCAGGTTGATGTACACAAACGCGTTGTGGTCATCGACGTTTCAGAAGACAAGAGCGCACTCCAGGCTTTTATCAATCCGATGCTGAGCCGTTGCGAAGGCTCGCAGACTGGAGAGGAAGGTTGTCTGTCGGTGCCGGGTATCTACGACAAGGTCGAGCGGGCCGAAAGCGTTGTCGTGACCTATCTTGATCTCGAAGGTAAAGAGCAGACTCTGGCGGCGGATGGTTTGCTTGCCGTTTGTCTGCAACACGAACTCGATCATCTGAACGGCACGGTCTTCGTCGATCACCTTTCGCTGTTGAAGCAGACCCGCATCAAGAACAAGCTGGCCAAGCAGGCGCGCGTCACGGCATGAGGGTCATCTTTGCCGGAACGCCGGAGTTTGCCGCGCAGGCCTTGCAGGCGATAGTTGAAGCTGGCCACGATGTTGCACTGGTGCTGACCCAGCCGGATCGCCCGGCCGGGCGCGGCATGACGCTTCAGCCATCGGCGGTCAAGAAAGTGGCGCTTGAGCACGGCATCGAAGTATTTCAGCCGCTGACCCTGAAGGATGCCGAGGCACAGGCGAAAGTTGCGGCCGTTGGTGCTGAAGTGATGATCGTCGCCGCTTACGGCTTGATCCTGCCGCAGGTTGTACTCGATATGCCGCGCTTGGGCTGCATCAACATCCATGGTTCCCTGCTGCCGCGCTGGCGTGGCGCGGCGCCGATCCAGCGTGCTTTGTTGGCAGGTGATGCCGAAACCGGTGTTTGCATCATGCAAATGGAGGCTGGCCTGGATACCGGGCCGGTGCTGCTGCGTGGTGCCTTCCCGATTGCGGCTACAGATACCACGGCAACGCTGCATGATCGCTTGGCCGAACTGGGGGCAAAGCTGGTCGTCGAGGCCTTGGGGAGGCTACCTTTGGCTGCCGAGCCGCAGCCGGCCGAGGGGGTGACCTACGCCCACAAGATCGAAAAGGCAGAGGCGCTGATTGACTGGCGCAAGAGTGCCGCCGAACTGGATCGCCACATTCGCGCCTTCAACCCTTTCCCCGGGGCGCAGGCCTTGTTTCGCGGGCAGACGGTCAAACTTTGGCAAGCGACACCGGTGGCAGAGCAGGGTGAGCTCGGCACCATTCTGGCTGTAGACCGGCACAGCGTCGTCATTGCCTGTGGCGAAGGTGCGCTGGCCGTGACCGAATTGCAGAAGGCCGGTGGCAAGCGCTTGCCGGTCCAGCAATTCTTGGCCGGGCATCCCTTGACCGTGGGTGACCGTTTCGACATCCCGGCTTGAATTTTTGCCGGACGACTATAGTTAACTTCCCGGGTCAGACAGCCGCAAGGAGTTAAACATGTTCAACTGGGTGAAGACAGCCATTCTGATGGCGGCCATCATGGCGTTGTTCGGGATTGTTGGCGGCATGATCGGCGGCCAGTCCGGGATGTTGATGGCCTTGGTTTTCGGTGGTGCGATGAATCTGTTTTCGTACTGGTTCTCCGACACCATGGTGCTGAAGATGTACAACGCCCAGCCGGTGGACGAAACAAGCGCGCCGCAGTTTTACGCGATGGTGCGCGAGCTGGCGCAGCGGGCGAACCTGCCGATGCCCAAGGTCTACATCATCAACGAAGCCCAGCCCAACGCCTTTGCCACCGGTCGCAATCCGGAACATGCGGCAGTGGCGGCGACGACCGGCATCATCCAGTTGCTGTCGGCGCGTGAATTGCGCGGGGTAATGGCGCATGAACTGGCCCACGTGAAGCATCGCGACATCCTGATCTCGACCATTTCGGCCACCATGGCCGGGGCGATTTCGGCGCTGGCCAACTTCGCGATGTTCTTTGGTGGGCGCGACGAAAACGGTCGCTCGGTTAACCCGCTGGTCGGTATTCTGGTGGCGATTCTGGCGCCCTTGGCCGCCAGCCTGATCCAGATGGCGATTTCCCGGGCTCGCGAATTTGAGGCCGATCAGGGCGGTGCCGAGATCAGCGGCACACCAAATGCCCTGGCCGACGCCCTGTGCAAAATCCAGATGTATGCCGAGGGCCGCATCCCGATGGCTCCGGCCGAGGCGCATCCGGAAACGGCGCAGATGATGATCCTGAACCCGCTCTCCGCAGGCGGTATTCGTGGCCTGTTCTCGACCCATCCGCCGACCGAGGAGCGCATTGCCCGCTTGCGGGCAATGTCCTGAGCTTCGCGATCAGGCGTTCCCGACGCTTCGCGGTAATTCCCGAATCGCCGGCGGCAGGGTGCCAACCACGGCCAGACTGGGCCGTTCCCCGGTTTTCTGGTGGCGTAGCGTCAGGTAGCGCAGACAGGTGACGCGCAGGAAGGATGCGAAGTTCTCCACTTCGCCGCGATAGACCTCTATTTCGTCGTAGAGCTTGGCGATCAGCTGGTTGGTCGTCATGCCCTCGTTGCCCGCCAGTTCGGCGAGGATGTCCCAGAACAGGTTTTCCAAACGGATCTTGGTCACGAAACCGTGAATCCGGATGGAACGGGCTCGTGACTCGTAGAGCATCGGATCGGCCTTGACGTAAATTTCGCACATGCAGCCTCCTGAACGAACGGGCAGCCGGCAGGCCAGCCGCCCTCGGTGCTTCAAAGGGTGATTTGCGTGCCGAGCAGGGGCAGAAACTTCGCCAGCCAGTCCGGATGCGCTGGCCAGGCCGGTGCAGTGACCAGATTGCCATCGACGTGCGCCTGGTCGACCGGGATGTCGGCGTACTGCCCGCCGGCGGCCCGGACTTCGGGGGCACAGGCGGGATAGGCGCTGCATGAACGTCCGTTCAGAACACCGGCGGCGCTGAGCAGTTGGGCGCCGTGGCAGATGGCCGCGATCGGCTTGCCGGCGTTGGCAAAGTGCTGGACCATGGCCAGTACCTGCGGATTGAGGCGCAGATATTCTGGCGCGCGGCCGCCCGGAATGACCAGGGCGTCGTAGGACTCGACTGAAATATCGGCGAAGGTGGCATTGAGGGTGAAGTTGTGGCCAGGCTTCTCGCTGTAGGTCTGGTCGCCTTCGAAATCATGGATTGCGGTGCGCACGAATTCGCCGGCTTTCTTGCCCGGACAGACCGCGTGTACCGTGTGGCCGACCATCAGGAGTGCCTGGAAGGGCACCATGGTCTCGTAGTCTTCGGTGTAGTCACCGGTTAGCATCAGAATTTTCTTTGCAGCCATTATTGTCTCCTTGATTGGTGTGAACCCTCCGGCCAAGCGGTCGGAAAAGGGTGGACTCATTGTGGAGAGAATGGTGCCCCGGCGGGTAGCAACGGGCTGCTACGCCGGCTTGTCTTTGTCTTGGGAAAGGCGGCCGCGGTGGACGGCGGATTGCTCGATTCGGTCCGGCTGGAAGGTGGCAATGACTTCGGCGAACAGTGCTTTGGCCTGCTCGCTGTTGTCGCCACTGAAATTGCAGACATAGACGTCCAGCGTGACGGCGGCGATTTCCGGCCAGGTATGCAGGGCGAGATGCGATTCGGCGAGAACGACGGTGCCGGTGACGCCGGCCGGCTGGTCGGTGGCGTCGCGGAAGGCGTGGAATAGTCGGCCGACCACGGTTAGCCCATGGCGCTGGCAGGCATCGACGCAATAGGCCTCCAGCCGCGGTGCATCGAGCAGCAAACCCGGAGTGCAGCGGCAGTCATGCAGGTCGGCGATCAGGTGCAGGCCATTCATGACGGAATTCTATTGCGTTTCACGTGAAACGGGCTGGCCGAAGATGCTTTCGAGCCGGTGGCCCAGGCGGTAGCCGGCCTCCACGATGCGTCGATTGGCGATGTCGCGGCTATCGCGGTGAAAATCATCGCTGATGATGGGGAGCAGGCTGCCGTTGGCTTTCGGGTAGGCGACGGCGAGCAAGCGGTGGCTTTCTTCACGCCACAGCGCAACATCGCCCTGAACCGGTTTCGGGTAGCTCTCGAGCAGTCGGGCGGCGTTCTTTTCAAGGCGTTTGCCGCGCAGCCATGGCGGGCCGGGCAGGTCGTCCCAGTAAAGATGCAGGCTGCTGAAGGGCAGGCGTTTGTTGAACGGGTTCTCGATTTCGACCTTGTTTCCGCCTTCGTCGCCGTGTTGCCCGACGTGGAGCGGCTGATGGATATCGGCAACGAGATGCAGCAGCCAGGGCAGGGCATAGGAAATCTGGCTGCCATTGCCAGCTGCGCTTGCTCCGCCAGAAGATGCCTTGACCTGAAGTAAGCGGCTCAGACGTTCGATCTGGCGCTCGAGTTCCCCGTCGCGAACCTTGCCGGCGGCGTCCAGGTCAACGTAGTGCCAGCGCTTGTGGCGTCCGGTATCCGGGAAGCCGGGCAAGGGCGGGGTGGGCGCTTCTCTGTCCTCGTCATGGAAGCGCGGATCATTGCGGATATCGTCCGGCCAGGTTGAGGCTTCGGCAAACAGGTCGATGGCATCGCTTGAGCGGGCTTTTGCGAGCCAGCGCTCGTGGTCCGGATGGCGGGCCAGCGCTGCCGAGATTGCTTCGCGCGTTGGCGGTGTCAGTTGTTGCCAGGCGATGACGGCCACCAGGCGGTGGCCGGCTGCGTTCCAGGCGTAGGCCGGCAGGGTCAATGAAAAGAAAAGCAGGGCAGAGAGGATTTGACGCATTGGCCCATTATGCCGCGTGCGATAATCGCGCACTATGTCCAGATTGCCCTTCAATTCACTCGCTTTTGCCCTGTTGCAGGCCGCGCGCATCGATGCGGCCGTCTTTGCCGGGCAGAGTCTGGCCGACGGCCTTCTTGCTCGAGTCGATCCGGCCGCCCGCCCCGCCGTGCAGGATCTCGTATACGGCAGCCTGCGGGCTTACGGGCGAGGTGATTTCTTTCTAAGTCGCCTGCTCGACAAGCCCCTGGATGCCGAAGAAGTCCGCGCGCTGTTGCTGGTCTCGATTTATCGACTGGAAACCCGGCCGGATGCAGCGCATACCGTCGTCGATCAGGCTGTTTCGGCAGCTGGAGAATTGGCGAACGGGCGTTTTCGCGGGCTGGTCAATGCTGTGTTGCGCAATTTCCTGCGTCAGCAGGAGTCCTTGGTCGTCGCGCTGGCGGCCGATCCGGTCGCCGCATCCCAGCACCCGGACTGGTGGCTGGCCCAGTTGCAGGCTGCTTTCCCTGATGACTGGCAGCGCATTGTCGCGGCCGGAAATGCTCCGCCGCCGATGGGGCTGCGGGTCAATGTTCGCCGCGCCTCGCGTGATGATTATCTGGCGCGATTGACCGTCGCCGGGATTGCCGCCACGGCGATTGGTGAATCCGGTCTGGCCTTGGCCAAGCCGGTGCCGGTCGAATCCCTGCTCGGTTTTGCCGACGGGCAACTGTCCGTGCAGGACCCAGGGGCCCAGATGGCGGCAGCGCTGCTCGATCCGAAGCCAGGCAGCCGGGTGCTTGACGCCTGTGCGGCGCCCGGTGGCAAGACGGCGCACCTGCTGGAACGCGCCGATCTCGATTTGCTGGCGCTGGACTTGAAGCCTTCCCGTTGTCGCCGAATCGAAGAAAACCTGGCTCGTCTCGGCCTGACCGCCAGCGTCAAGGCGGCTGATTGCGTCAAGCTGGACACCTGGTGGGATGGCCAGCCCTTCGATGCGGTGCTGGCCGATGTGCCCTGTACCGCCAGCGGCGTTGTCCGTCGCAATCCCGATACCAAGTGGCTGCGCCGCGAGGCCGATATCTTCAGTTTTGCCAAGACCCAGGCCCGCATTCTCGACGCCTTGTGGCAGGTCGTGCGGCCGGGAGGTAAACTGCTTTACGTGACCTGCTCGGTTTTTCCGACCGAGAATGGTGAGCAGATAGCGCGCTTTCTGGCGCGCCAGCCGGAAGCTCGCCGCTGTCACGAAGAACAGCTTTTACCCACTGCCGACCATGATGGCTTTTTCTACTGCCTCCTCGAAAAGCATGCTTGAACGGCTGCGCCTCTGCTTGGCGCTGCTTGTTTTTGTGCCGTTCGTGGCTTGGGCCGCAGAAATCGACATTAGCAACCCCCAGCTGGTGGCAGGGGAAGACAGCTATGTGCTGTCGGCCGATTTCAAATTCGATTTGACCCCGCGTCTTGAAGAGGCGGTGACCAAAGGCGTCGTGCTCTATTTCGTCGCTGATTTCGAGCTGACCAAGGGCCGCTGGTACTGGCTGGACGAAAAACTGGCCAGCCGCAGCCAGACCTATCGTCTCTCCTACCATGCGCTGACCCGGCAATATCGCTTGTCTACCGGTGGATTGCACCAGTCCTTCCCCACCCTGTCCGAGGCAGTGCAAGTGCTGTCTCGCCTGCGCAACTGGGGAGTGATCGAGCGTGGCGAGAAAGGCATTCGGGTCGGCGAGCCCTACGAAGCGTCGCTGCGTCTGCGCCTTGATGTGACCCAGCTACCGCGCCCATTCCAGATCACGGCGCTGGGTAACAAGGAATGGAACCTGGCTTCCGACTGGAAGACCTGGCAGGCGATCCTGCCGGCCATCACCCCCCCGGTGGAGGCCAAGTGAAGCGTTTTGTTGCCGCCGGCGGGGCCTTTGCCGCAGCCATCGGAGGCATCCTGTGGTTCCTGCTGCTGATGTCGACAGCCGCCGACACGGTGATCTTTTCGCGCAATTACCCGCTGCTCATTGCCCTCAACGTGGTGCTGGCGCTGGGCATGGTCGGCCTGGTCGGCTGGCAGTTGCGGACGCTGTGGCGCGATTATCAGGCCCAGGTTTTCGGGGCGCGCCTGAAGCTGCGCCTGATGCTGATGTTCGGGGTCATTGCCGTATTGCCCGGTGCGCTGGTCTATGGCGTTTCGGTGCAGTTCGTGACGCGTTCGATCGAGAGCTGGTTCGATGTCCGGGTGGAGAAGGCCCTCGAATCCGGCCTGCAACTGGGGCGTTCGGCCCTCGATTCCCTGTTGGCCGACCTGGTCGAGAAGGGACGCAGCATGGCGACCGAGCTTTCGGATATCCAGGAAGTGTCGCGCCGTTCGGCCTTGCTGCGTTTGCGCGAGGAGAAGGGTGTCCAGACAGCGGCGCTGTTCTCGGTGGGCGGGCAGTTGCTGTCGAGTGCGACCAGCGAATTGTCCAGCCTGTTGCCCGACCTGCCAAATCAGTCCCAGCTCAAGCAGGCGCGCAATACGCGGGCACTGGGGACGGTCGAGGGCGAGGGCGGCAAACTCTATCTACGCGTTCTGGTGCCGGTTTCGGCGCGCGACATGTTCGAGGAGCCGCGCATCCTGCAACTGATCCAGCCCGTGCCTTCCAGTCTGGCTCATGATGCCGATGCCGTGCAGGATGTTTATCGCGACTATCAGGAGTTGCAACTGGCCCGTGAGGGGCTGACGCGAATCTACGCGCTGACCCTGACGCTGACCGTGCTCGTCGCGCTGTTCGGCGCCTTTGCGCTGGCTTACCTGATGGCTCGCCGGCTGGTGGCGCCGCTCTATATTCTGGCCGAAGGCACGCAGGCGGTGGCGCAGGGTGACTTTTCGCCACGCCAGGCCATTTATAGCGGCGATGAACTTGGCGTGCTGACCCAGTCCTTCAACCGCATGACGCGCCAGCTTGACGACGCCCGGCGTGAAACGGAACGGCATCGGGCGGAACTGGAGTCGGCCCGCGGCTATCTGGAATCGATTCTGGCCAATCTGTCGACCGGTGTGCTGGTTTTTGACCGCCGTTTTGTCTTGCGCACCGTCAATGAAGGGGCGCTGACCATACTGAACGACGACTTCATCGGGCTGATCGGTGCCCTGGTCGATGAATGGCCGCGCCAGCAGGCGCTTGGCACCTTTATCCGGGAAAATTTTGCCGCCACGGAAGAAATCGAGTGGCAGGCCCAGTTGGAAATGGAGCGGCCGAACGGCATGCCGCAGGTCCTGCTGTTGCGCGGTTCGCGTCTGCCGGAAGCCAGCGGTGGCGGTGATGTGGTGGTGTTTGACGATGTCACCCGACTGATCGCTGCGCAGCGCAGTGCGGCCTGGGGTGAAGTGGCGCGCCGCCTGGCCCATGAAATCAAGAATCCGCTGACGCCGATCCAGCTTTCCGCCGAGCGCCTGCAATTCAAGCTGGCCAGCAAGCTGAGCAATGGCGATGCCGACATGCTGGCCCGCGGTACGCAGACCATCATCAATCAAGTGCAGGCCATGAAGCGCATGGTCGACGATTTCCGTGATTACGCCCGCCTGCCGGCACCGGAAGTTGCCCCGCTTGATCTGAATGCCTTGATCGGCGAAGTGCTGGGGCTTTACGAAAGCTCTTCGGCCGTCATCGAGAACCGGCTGGACAGCGCGCTACCGCCAATTCTCGGCGACGCCACGCAGTTACGGCAGATCATCCACAATCTGCTGCGCAATGCCGAAGATGCCCTGGAGAACCATGCAGGGGCGCGTATCCTGATCCAGACCGAGCAGCTTGGGCGTTATGCCCGCCTGACCATTGCCGACAACGGTCCCGGTTTTCCGGTCGAACTGCTGTCGCGCATCTTCGAACCCTATGTCACGACCAAGGCGCGCGGTACCGGCCTTGGCCTGCCCATCGTCAAGAAAATTGTCGAGGAACACCTGGGCACTATCGAAATCAGCAATGCACCCGAGGGCGGAGCGCGGATCGACATCCGCCTGCCTCTGGTGAAGGAGGAGGAAGCCAAGCATGGCCATCATTCTGGTCGTTGATGACGAAGTTGGTATTCGCGAACTGTTGTCGGAAATCCTGATCGACGAAGGCTACGACGTCCGCCTGGCGGAAAACGCCACGGCAGCGCGTCTGGTCCGCGAAGAACTGCGTCCCGATCTGGTGCTGCTCGATATCTGGATGCCGGATACCGACGGCATTTCGCTGCTCAAGGAGTGGCATGCCGCCGGGTATCTCAACATGCCGGTGGTCATGATGTCGGGGCACGGCACGATCGATACGGCGGTCGAGGCAACGCGTTTCGGGGCTTTCGATTTCCTCGAAAAGCCGATCGCGCTGCAGAAGCTGCTGTCGACGGTACAGAAGGCGCTCAAGCACGACAAGCCGCCGGCCCGCCCGGCGCTGACGCTGGAAGCTTTCAGTCGCTCGGCCTTCGTCAAGGAATTCAAGCGGCGCCTCGAACAGGCGGCCGCCAAGTCGCCGGTGCTGCTGCTCAAGGGCGCCAACGGCGGCATGGCGGAAATCTGTGCGCGCACCCTGCAGCCACCACGGGCGCCGTGGCTGGATCTGTCCAGTGTGAGCAGTGCGCTGACTCAGGAAATGCTGGAAAAGGTCACCGGTGGCATCCTGTTCGTGCCCGATCTGGCCGTGCTCGGCAAGATGCAGCAGATGAACCTGGCGTTCGCGATCGAGCGTCTGGAGAAATTGAATTTGCAGTTGATCGCCGCCAGCGTGTCGTCGATGACCGCGCTCAACGAGTCCGGCTGGGACAGCAAGCTGCTGACCCGACTCAGCGAAATCTGGGTGGCCATGCCGTCCTTGACCGGGCATGGCGACGAATTACCGGAAATTGCCAGCCTGCTGCTGAGCAATTTTGTCGAGCGCGGCGAAGTGCCTTTGCGCCGCCTTTCAACGGGGGCCTTGAACGCGCTGCGGTCCTTGCCCTGGAAGCGTCAGCCGGAATCGAGCTGGAGCGACCTTTATGCGCTGGTGCGCAATCTGGCGGTGACCTCGCTCGACGAGGAAATCAGCGCTGAGGATGTGGCCCGGGTCATGCCGCACGACGGGGTGGAGAGTCCGGAAGTGCTTTCCTTGCTGCCCTTGTTTGATCAGCCGCTGCGCGAGGCCCGGGATGCTTTCGAAAAAATGTATTTCGAGCACCACCTGCGGCTGGAAGGTGGCAACATGACCAAGCTGGCTGAGCGCTCCGGGCTGGAGCGGACCCATCTTTATCGCAAGTTGAAGCAACTGGACGTCAAACTCGGCAAGCGCGGGGAAGAATAAATCTCAGGATCCGGGGGGGTCATGAAAGTCATCATTCTTGGAGCGGGGCAGGTCGGCGCCAGTGTCGCGGAGGGGCTGGTTTCGGAAGAAAACGACATCACCGTGGTGGATAGCGACGGGCCGCGCCTGATGGCGCTGCAGGACAAGCTCGATTTGCGGACCGTCGTCGGCAATGCCGCAACGCCGAGCATCTTGCGTGAAGCGGGGGCGGAAGACGCCGACATGATCATCGCCGTGACGCAGAGCGACCAGACCAATCTGGTGGCCTGCAAGCTGGCCCAGAGCGTCTTCAATGTACCGACCCGCATTGCCCGGTTGCGGGCGCGGGATTTCCTCGAAGACGATTCGCTGCTGTCGATCGAGAATTTTGCCGTCGATTACGCCCTCTGCCCCGAGCAGGTCATCACCGAATACATCCGGCGCCTGATTGAGTTTCCTGAAGCCCTGCAGGTGCTCAATTTCGCCAAAAACCGGGTCAGCCTCGTGGCCGTGCGCGCCTATGAGGGCGGCCTGCTGGTCGGCAAGCCGATCAAGGAGATGCGTGAGCTTTTGCCGCTGGGCTTGGATGCGCGGATAGCCGCGATTTTCCGGCGCGACCAGCCGGTCTTTCCCGAGGGCGATACGGTGGTCGAGGCAGGGGACGAGGTCTTTCTGCTGGCGGCGGCCGAGCATATCCGGCCGGTCCTTCGCCAGTTGCGGCGGATGATGACGCCAGTCCAGCGCATCATGATTGCCGGGGGTGGCAATATCGGCCTTCGTCTGGCCAAATCACTCGAAAAACGCTATGAAATCAAGCTGATCGAGGGCAGAAAAGAGCGCGCCGAGTTTATTGCCAACGAGCTGGACAACACGCTTGTCCTGCTCGGCGATGCGACCGACGAGGAATTGCTGGAGCAGGAAAATATCGCTGAGATGGATCTTTTCCTGGCGGTGACCAATGACGATGAAGACAACATCATGTCCGGCAGCCTGGCCAAACGGCTGGGCTCAAAGCGGGTGGTGGCCCTGATCAACCGCCGCGCCTACGCCGAGATGATTGAAGGCGGGCCGATCGACATCGGCATCTCGCCGGCCCAGGTGTCGATCGGTACCTTGCTGGCCCATGTCCGGCAGGGCGATGTCGCTGAAGTACATTCGCTGCGTCGCGGGGCGGCAGAAGCGCTTGAGCTGATTGCCCACGGCGATGCCAAGACCTCCAAAATTGTCGGTAGGCGCATCGACGAGATCGACTGGCCGCATGGCGTGACCGTGGCGGCAATGGTCCGCAATTTCGACCAGGCGGTCATTGTCGGCCAGACCGACGAATGGACTTCGATCACCCGCCATGGTGAGGTGGTCATTGCGCACCACGATACGGTGATCCAGCCCGGAGATCACGTGATCGTCTTCTGCACCCGCAAAAAGCTGGTCAAGAAGGTCGAGAAGCTGTTCCAGGTCGGTTTCCACTTCCTGTAGGGGGTCGCTCGTGACACGTTTTGCCCCTGTCTATCGTGCGCTGGGCATGATCATCATGCTCTTCGGCCTGACCATGCTGGCGCCACTGATCCTTTCCTACCTGACAAATGACGGCGCCCAGACTGCCTACGACGAGGCTTTCGCGCTGACCATGCTGAGTGGCGCCTTCCTCTGGTACCGTTATCGCCGCTGCAAGCGTGAGCTGAACATCCGCGACGGTTTCCTGATGGTCGTGCTGGTGTGGACGGTGCTGCCTGCATTTGCAGCAATTCCCTTGATGTTGCAGCTCGGCATCAGTCATACCGACGCCTACTTCGAGACGGTTTCTGGGCTGACGACAACCGGCTCGACGGTGCTGTCGAATATCGACACCCTGCCAATGTCGATCAATCTATGGCGTCACCAGCTGGTCTGGGTGGGCGGCATGGGCCTGATCGTGCTGGCCATCGCCATTCTGCCCCTGCTCGGTATCGGCGGTCGGCAGATGTTCAAGGCCGAAACGCCGGGGCCGATGAAGGACTCGAAGATGACACCGCGCATCGCCGAGACGGCGAAGGGGCTGTGGCTGGTTTATCTGGGGGTGTCGATCGCCTGCATCGTGGGTTACCGCTGGGCAGGAATGAACTGGTTCGATGCCGTCTGTCATGGCTTTTCAACCATGGGGCTGGGGGGCTTCTCAACGCACGATGCCAGCTTCGGCTTTTTCAACTCACCGGCCATTGAACTGGTGGCCATCGTCTTCATGCTGATTGCCGGCATGAACTTCGGCACGCTGTTTCTCGCCGTCAGCGGGCGCTCGATTCGCCCCTACATGCGTGACCCGGAGGCTGGCTGGTTTCTCGGTGTGACGCTGTTCAGCATCCTCGTGGTAGCCATCTATATCTGGAAGGATGGTGCCTATCCGGATCTGGATACGGCGGTACGCCATGCGGCGTTTAACGTGATTTCGATCGCGACAACAACCGGGTATGCCAGCGTCGACTATGCGTTATGGCCAATTTTCGCATCCTTGTGGATGCTATTCCTGTCCAGCTTCGTCACCAGCGCCGGCTCAACCGGTGGCGGTATCAAGATGATGCGGGCGCTGCTGCTTTACAAACAGGTCTATCGCGAATTGGTGCGCGCCATGCATCCCAGCGCGGTGTACAACATCCGGATCGGCGGCCAGGTGGCGCCCCAGCCCATCCTGTTCGCGGTGCTTTCCTTTGCCTTTATGTACATGGTCAGCATCGTCTCGCTGACCTTGATTCTTGCCTTCACCGGGCTCGACATCATTTCGGCCTTTACGGCCATTGTGGCCAGCGTCAACAATACCGGGCCGGGTCTTGGCGTGGTCGGGCCATCGACCACCTATGAAGTGCTGGGTGATTTTCAGACCTGGGTCTGCATTTTCGCCATGCTGCTCGGGCGTCTCGAAATCTTCACGCTGCTCGTTGTGCTGACCCCCGCCTTCTGGCGTAAGTGACCTGAGCCGGAGAAAGGCGGATAATTCCGCCTTTCCGAATTTTCTGGCGGAGTCCGACGTGAGCCGACCCAAGAACGATACTTTCCTGCGTGCCCTTCTCAAAGAGCCGACCGAATACACCCCGCTGTGGCTGATGCGCCAGGCTGGTCGTTACCTCCCCGAGTATTGCGAAACCCGCAAACGGGCCGGCAACTTCCTGAACCTGTGCAAGTCGCCGGCCATGGCCTGCGAAGTGACGCTGCAGCCGCTGGCCCGCTACGACCTCGACGCCGCCATCCTGTTCTCCGACATCCTGACCGTGCCGGACGCCATGGGCCTCGGCCTGTACTTCGCCGAAGGCGAGGGCCCGAAGTTCGAGCGCCCGCTGCGCGAAGAATGGGCGATCAACAACCTGACGGTGACCGATCCCTACGAGCATCTGGGCTACGTCATGGATGCCGTCTCTGAAATCCGCCGCGCGCTCGATAACTCGGTGCCGCTGATCGGCTTCTCCGGTAGCCCCTACACGCTGGCCTGCTACATGGTCGAGGGCGAGGGCTCGAGCGATTTCCGCAACATCAAGGGCATGCTCTACAACCGCCCGGACCTGCTGCACCGCATCCTGTCGGTGACCGCCGATTCCGTGATCGCTTACCTCAATGCCCAGATCGACTGCGGTGCCCAAGCCGTGATGATCTTCGACACCTGGGGCGGTTCGCTGTCCAACGCGGCCTACGAGGAATTCTCGCTGCAATACATGCGCCGCATCGTGGCCGGCCTGAAGAAGGAAAAAGACGGTCAGCGCATTCCGAGCATCGTGTTCACCAAGAACGGCGGCCTGTGGCTGGAAAAGATCGCCGACATCGGTTGTGATGCGGTCGGCCTCGACTGGACTATCGATATCGGCGAAGCCCGTCGTCGTGTTGGCGACAAGGTGGCCTTGCAGGGCAACCTTGATCCAAACGTCTTGTTCGCTCAGCCGGAAATCGTTGCGGCCGAAGCGAAGAAGGTGCTCGATAGCTTTGGCCCGGCCAATACCGGGCATGTGTTCAACCTCGGCCACGGCATTTCGCAATTCACCCCGCCGGAAAGCGTGACGGCGCTGGTTGAAGCAGTTCATTCTCACAGCCGAGTATTACGTAAGTAATACCATAAGTGGGTAGCAAAGCTTGACTTATACACAGAGCTTTGCCGCCCACTGGAAAAATTTCCTGAAAAACCCTTGACGCCAGTGCGTTTATTTAAAATGTTGAATTTAAAGGGTTTTGATTGTTGCTCAATATTTCGGCAGAGTGACAAAATCCTTACCGCACCGTGACTTGGCGCCAATTCGCCAAAGCAATCCACAATGTTATCCACAGTTATTGTGGACAACTTGAAAAGCGGCCGAAATTGATCCTGTCCAGCCTGTTTTTATGGAGAAATGACGGCATCAGCCGCTAAATCCATGCGAGTTTTGCGCGTTGCCCTCGATTTGCCGCTGCATCGACTTTTCGATTATGTCGTCGAGTCGGCGTCGCCCGACGATATCGGTTTGCGCGTCCGGGTGCCTTTTGGCCGTGGCGAGAAACTTGGGGTCATTGTCGAGGTGCTAGCCGAAAGCGACTGGCCACTCGAACAGCTGAAACCGGCGATAGAAATACTGCGTGATCTGCTGCCTTTGCCGGCCGATTTCTTCCGCCTTTGCCAGTTTGCCAGTGCTTACTATCAGGCTGCACTGGGTGAAGTGATCATGCAGGCATTGCCGGTTGGCCTCAAGCGCCTTGATCCGCCAACCCGGCGCAATGCCCGGGCGAGCCGTCCGTCGGTCGCGCTGGCGCCCCCCGCCTTGACCCAAGAGCAAACCATCGCCGTGGCGGCCGTTGATCCAGCGGCCGGGTTTTCTGCCCATCTGCTGCATGGGGTGACGGGCAGCGGCAAGACCGAGGTTTACCTGCGCCTGGTCGAAAGGGCGCTGGCCGATGGCAAGCAGGTCTTGTTGCTGGTGCCGGAAATCAATCTGACGCCACAGCTCGAAGGGCGCGTGCGCTCCCGTTTTCCTGATGCGGGGGTGGTTTCCTTGCATAGCGAACTGGCCGAGGCGGCCCGTGAGCGGAACTGGCGGGCGGCCTTTTCCGGCGAGGCGAGTATCGTGCTCGGCACCCGCTTGTCGATCTTCACGCCCATGCCGCGTCTAGGGCTGATTGTCGTTGATGAAGAGCACGATGCCTCGTTCAAGCAACAGGATGGCATGCGCTACTCGGCGCGGGATGTTGCGGTTTTTCGCGCCCACCAGCTAGGCATTCCTGTCCTGCTTGGTTCGGCGACGCCATCGCTGGAAACCTGGGCCAACGCCCAGAGCAAGCGCTACAACCTGATCACCTTGCTCGAACGGGCCAATCCGGAGGCCTCATTGCCGGCCATCCACATCCTCGATACGCGCAAGATGGTCCTTCAGGAGGGGGTTGGCGCACCGCTGGTTGCCGCCATCAAGGAACGTCTGGCCCGCGGCGAGCAGAGCCTGGTTTTCCTCAATCGCCGGGGTTATTCACCGGTGCTGGCTTGCCCGGCTTGTGGCTGGGTGTCGCGCTGCACGCGTTGTGCCGCCAATATGGTGCTGCATCTGGCCGACAAGCGGCTGCGTTGCCATCACTGCGGCTGCGAGCACCGGATTCCCAAAGCCTGCCCGACCTGCGGCAACCAGGATATCCATCCCTTCGGACGGGGCACGCAGCGGCTGGAAGGCTGGTTGCAGGAGACTTTTCCCGAGGCCCGCGTGCTCCGTGTCGACCGTGACTCGGTCAAGAGCCGCAAGCAATGGGAGGTCATGCTCGACCGCATCCACGGCGGCGAGGCCGACATTCTGGTCGGCACGCAGATGCTGGCCAAGGGCCATGATTTCCCCAAACTGACGCTGGTCGGCGTGCTGGGGGCCGATTCAGCATTGTTTGCCGCCGACTGGCGTGCCCCGGAGCGCCTGTTTGCCCAGTTGATGCAGGTGGCCGGGCGGGCCGGGCGGGCCGAACTGAAGGGCGAGGTGCAGATCCAGACGCAATACCCGGATCACCCGCTGTTCGCCTCGCTGGTCAAGCACGACTACCCGGGCTTTGCCGCCGAGCAGCTCAAGGAGCGCGAACAGGCCGGCTTCCCGCCCTATGCCTTCCAGGCCGTCTTGCGTGCCGAGGCGCCGGAGATGGCCGATGCGATTGCCTTTCTGAAGACAGCCGCCGCCATGCCGCTGATTGGCGAGCACGAAAACATCATGATTTACGACCCGGTGCCGATGAAGCTGGCCCGGCTGGCCAATCTGGAGCGCGGCCAATTGCTCGCCGAGTCCTATTCCCGCCCGGCGCTGCAGGCCTTTCTGCCGCTCTGGCGCGAAGCCATCGAAGGCATCAAGTCGCCCTCGAAACTGCGCTGGCATATCGAAGTCGATCCACTGGAATTCTGACCGGCACGGCCCTTGCAATGATGACAATCCATCAACCGCAAGGAGGGCATCATGAAAATCCTGGATTCAACGGTACAACTCTCGGCCAGCCACGAGGCGAGTAGCAGCCGGAGCATGGAGATCACCAGCAGCAGCGGCTTTCGGCAGGTATTCGACAGCCTGTCCGCCGGCATGCCGGATGATCAGATAGCCGCCCGGCAGCGTGTCCAGAAGCTGCTGCAATCACTGATCGATGCCATTCTCGCCGCCATCGACGGCAAGAAATGCGAGGAAAACATTGCCGCCGGCGAGACCTTGCCGCAGGAACTGCCGCCGGCCGCCCGGGGCCGGGAAATGACCTGGAGCCGCCATGTCAGCGAAACGTTCAGTGAAAGCGAAAAGACCTCGGTTTGCGGCAAGGGCTGCGTAAAAACCAGCGATGGACGCGACATCGCTTTCGATTTTTCACTCAATCTGGCGCGCGACTATCAGCGAAATTCCGTATCGGATGAAAGTGGCAGCGTTACCCTGCGCGACCCGCTGATCATCAATTTCAATGGCAAATCCAGCGAGTTGACCGCCGAACGTATTTCCTTCGATCTGAATGCCGACGGCGTGCCGGAGGAAATCCCCGGCCTTGGCTCTGGCAGCGGGTTCCTGGTATTTGACCGCAATGGCAACGGCAAGGCCGATAACGGCAGCGAGTTGTTCGGTGTCGCCAGCGGCAATGGGTTTGCCGATCTGGCCTTGCTCGACGGCGACCATAACGGCTGGATCGACGAAGGCGATGCTGCGTTCAGCCAGCTTGCCGTCTGGTCTGGCGATGGCTTTGCCTCACTGGCTCAGCGCGGTGTCGGGGCACTCCATACCGCTGCGGTCGATGCGCCATTTGCGCTGAAGACCGACGACAACGCCTTGCTCGGACAGATCCGGGCGGCCGGCCTCTACCTCAGCGAGGCGGGAGAGGTCGGCCACCTGCAGCAGGTTGATCTGGCGGTCTCAAGCCCGGCGAGCGGGCCTAAGAATCCAGCCGAGGGCCAGCACCTGGCCGCCTAGCAGGCAGAAGAAGGCGGCACGGTAAGCCGTGTCGCCTGCCCAGCCATTGGCCTGCAGGGCATCAACGAAGCCGCCGATACCCCATTGCAGGCCGAAAGCCCCGGCGAAGACCAGCAGGTTGAGTGCCGTATTGGCCCGGCCAGAGAGCGCCGGCGGGAATGATTGGGAAACCAGCGAGTAGGAAATGTTGGACAGCGAAAAACAGATACCGAGTATCGGCCACAGCCAGTCGCCAGCCACGGTCGGCAGGCTGCTGATTGCGGCGAAGCAGGCGAGGGCGACGACCATCGCGCCAAGATAGAGCTGCTCCAGCTTGATGCCGCGCCGGACGAGGGCGGTCGCGAAGAAGCCCATGAACAGGAAGCCGGCCAGCATGGCGCCGCTGATCCAGGTCAGGCGGGCGGCGACGGCGGTACCTTCCATGCCTTCGAGCACGCTCATCCAGCGCGATGCCCACAAGCCTTGCACGGCCATGAAACCGCCGGTGAAAAAGAAGCCCATCGGGGCGTAGCGCCAGAAATGCGGGCTGGCAAAAATCTGTTTGACGCCCGCCAGCTGTTCGGCCAAGCCAGCGCCTTTCTGCTCGTTGGCCTTGTCCGGTACTTTCAGCCAAAGCAATGCCGCCACCATCAGCGTCGTCACGGCAAGGGCAAAGGCGATTTCCCGCCAGCCGGCAAAGCCGAGAGCGATTTCCAGTGGTTTGGAAGCAGCCAGCGCACCCAGGCCGCCGGAAGCCATGATCCAGCCGGTCAGCGAGGCCTGGCGTTCCGGGGGGAACCACTGTGAAAAGGCCTTGAACGAAGCCATCAGGCAGGCCGATACCCCAAGGCCGATCAGCGCCCGCCCGGTGGCCAGGCCGCCCAGCCCATCCGACAGGGAAAACACGGCGGCGCCGGTGGCTGCGATGACGAGCAGTCCGGCTTCGACCCGACGGGGACCGAAGCGGTCGAGCAACATGCCAAGCGGCAACTGGGCCAGGCCGAAGGCCAGAAAGTAGGTGCTTGTCAGCAAACCGAGGGCATTGTCGCCGAGGTTCAGCTCGCGGGCCAGGACCGGACCGATGACCGCATTGACCGTGCGGAAAAGGTAGGACAGGAAATAGCCGGCAGCAAAGGGCAGGAACAGCCTGAGCCACAGGGTTCGGGGTTCGGGGTAAGTCACGGATTCTCCGGTTTCACGTGGAACGCCACAGGTTGCGGCGGTGTCGCTTGCGGGTTTTTGCGGAGCCATTCGACACGTGTCGTGATCTTTTGTTTCCAGTTTTCGGCGATACCCGGGGTGGCGGCCAGTTTTTCCAGATCGGCGAGCGCCGGACGATGGGCCTGCCAGCATTGCATGGCCTCGGCCAGGGTAAATGCCTCCGTAGCAGCCCGCTCGATATCTAGACTATCGCCCGGGGCAACCGTGCCCGGTGTGACGACGCGCCAATACCAGCCGGTCAGCCTTTCGTGGGCAATGAATTCCGCCATGCCCTCGCAGGCAAAGCGTTCGTCGATCTTCCAGCATGGATTGCGCGGCTGGCAAAGCTGCAGGCGGGCGCTGCCGAGGCGCCAGATATCGCCAATGCGGACATTGTTCTCGTCGAGATCGGCCGTCGAGATGTTTTCGCCCAGGCTGCCGATGACCAATTGGCCGGCGGCCTCGGGGAAGCGGGCGGCCAGGCGGGCGTAGTGGCGGGCCGGATAGAGATGGACCGCCTTGTCCGGGCCGCCATGTACACGGCGGTCGGCTTGCTGGTCGCCGACGAAGCCTTCGTAACCGAGTTCGAGAGCGGTGACGACTGCCTGCTTGTACATGCCGGTCGGCCGACCGGATTCAGGGAGCGGTCGAATACCGCCAATAAATAGGGAAACGTTTGCCATGGTGGCCCGATTTTGCCATCAATTCCACAGCCACGCCGCGCCGCGGACCCCCGAGGAATCCCCATGAGTGGGCGGCAGGAATTTCGTGTAGATGACGTCAGAAAAGACATGCGGGCGGCAGCGTTCCGGCAGATTGGCATAAAGCCGTTGCAGGTTCGACAGGCCGCCACCGATCACGATGACTTGAGGATCGAGGATGTTGATGACCCCGGCCAGAGCGCGGCCGAGTCTCTCCTCATAACGTTGCAGCGTGGCATCACAGGCCTTGTCGTCGGCACTGGCACGCGAATCGATCTCGGCAGCATCCAGCGTTTCGCCGGTGTGGCGACCATGATCGGCCGCTAGCGCCGGGCCGCAAAGATAGGTTTCGATACAGCCCCACCGGCCGCAATAGCAGCTTGGCATCGGCAGGTCGTTGCCGCTCGCCAGCGGCAGCGGGTTGTGCCCCCATTCCCCGGCGATGGCGTTGGCGCCAGACAGCACCCGCTGATTGACGACGATGCCGCCCCCGACGCCGGTGCCGAGAATGATCCCGAAGACAACGCTGGCATCACGGCCGCTGCCATCGATGGCTTCAGAAAGCGCAAAGCAATTGGCGTCGTTGGCCAGCCTGACCTCGCGCTGCAATAGCGCCTGCAGATCGCGCTTCAGTGGCTTGCTGATCAGGCAGGTCGAATTGGCATTCTTGATCAACCCCGAGGCCAGCGATTCTGCCCCGGGAATACCGATGCCGACGCTGCCTCGCTGACCGAGCCTGGATTCGGCTTCTTCGACCAGTCCGGCCACAGCCATCAGCGTCGCCATGTAATCGCCTTGCGGCGTCGCGATACGCTGGCGCAGCAATTCGCGGCCGTCATCGGCCAGCGCGATGATCTCGATTTTGCTCCCGCCGAGGTCGATGCCGAGTCGCATCAGACTCGGACGGCGATGCCCTTGACGTTACCGTAGGTGGTGGTCAGGGTGCGCAGGACGCTGGCGCCGGCTTCGAGCAGCAGCATGAACAGGTTACGTTCGGTGTATAGGCAGACCGGTTGCCGGATGTCGTATTTCTCCGCGAGGGCGGGCGAAAGCTCGGCAAAACGCTGGTCGACGGTCACTTCGCCGGCGCTATAGCCCTCGCTCAGTTCGGAGTGCAGGCCGAGCACGGATAGGTACAACTTGCCGCCGATCTTCAAGCGGAGCAGCAATTGGCGAACGACCTGACGCGCCTCCTCGTAGGGCATGGCACACAGGCCGCGGCGGACGACGATGATGTCGAAAGGTTCACCAGGAAATTCTTCTGGCAATTCGGACAGCACGCAGGAGGCGAAGGAAATTTCTTCACGCAGACCCGAGGCCAGGATGCGACCCTCGACTTCGTGCAGGAGGCCGGGGTCATCAGCAACGATGACCTGGGCACCCAGTTGGGCGAACTTGATCGCCATTTCGCAGCGTTTGTCGGACATGATCAGGACCGAAACGTGGTGCTCGACCCGCTGTCGCTTGACGCATTCTTCGAGGGCGAAGCGTTCCAACTCGTCAGTCCCTGTCTCCAGTGGATTGGCGGTAATATTGATTGTCATGTCTTGTCTCCCCGCTTTGCTTCATTTTGCATGAAGGCCAGTCGCTGTGACAACATGGAATCGGCGCAGTGAAAGGAAAAACAATGCTAGTTCGCTTTTTATCCAGTGAAACCGGGGAAATCCTGATGTTTGCCGAGGCGGCCAGGCCGCTGTTGCAGGCCATCGGCAAGGAAACCACGGCGCGCGGGGTTTTTACTCAGGAAGAGATGGCCGGCGCCGCACAGGCTTTGCGCGAGGCGGTGCAGCGGGCTGAGGCGCCGCCGCAGGATGACGAATTCGATGAAGCGGGAAAGAAAAAGGAGCCGGTGGTCGCCATTGGCCAGCGTGCCTGGCCCTTGATCGACATGCTTGAACGCTCCAGCCGGGGTGGCGCCAAGGCCAATATCGTCTGGGAAGCGTCGGCGGCGTTCTGAACGCTGGTCAGCCCGCTTGATCGATATTGAAGCCGCGGGCGATGCCGCCGATGACGATGCTCAGTTCATCGGTGAACTGAGCAAAAATTGATTCCGGTGCCGCTTGATTGTCTTTGAGTGCCTGTTCAAGCGCCTTGGCGGCGTTTTGCAGCCCCGATGCGCCGATGGTGCCCGCCAGCCCCTTGGTACTGTGGGCTCGACGTTCGGCAGTTCGGAAATCGCCTGCCGAGACGGCTGTGCTGATGGCCGTTGCTTCATCAATGAATCGGGCGTGGAAGTCGCGCAAGACTTTCTCGTAGAGCGACGGCTTGTTCATCATTCTTCTAAGGCCGTCTGCCTTGTCGATGCCAGGCAGGTCCGGCAGTCCATCGGCGGATGTCATGGGAGAGGTCTCCGGTTTTTTGGGTAGGGCAGATAGGTCTTGTTGGGGGCGCCAGCGGAAAAGCGTCTCTTGCAGCAAGGCGGGATCGATCGGCTTGGTGAGGAAATCATTCATCCCCACCGCCTGGCAACGCTGACGTTCGGAATCGAGCGCATTTGCGGTCATGGCGATGATCACCAGATTCTTGCTGCGCTCATCGGCCCGCAAGCGGCGGGTGGCTTCCAGACCATCCATTTCCGGCATCTGGATGTCCATCAACACGATGTCGTATTTATTGCCGTCAGTGAGGGCTTTCTTCAGGGCGAGCACACCATTGTCGGCGGTATCGACGGTGATGCCGAAGGATTCGAGCATTTCACTGGCGATCAGCAAGTTGGTCGGCATGTCGTCGACCAGCAGCACGCGCAGGCCGGCCAGCGGGGCCGGGGCGCTTGGCGCCGCTGAATTCTGGGCTTCCCTTTCGGCGACCAGCTTGCCGATCTGGGCCGCCGTTACCGGCTTGTTGAGTATCGTATCGACGCAGTGCAGGCGCTCTTCGGCATCCAGCGTTGTAGTATCGCTGGCGGTGACCATGACCAGCCTCGGGCAGGGGGATATCTGGTTACGAATGGCCTCGGCCAGTTCAAGGCCATCCATGCCCGGCATGTTGAAATCGATGGTGACGAATTCGAAGGGGGCTGTTCGCGTATCGGCCAGCAGGCTCAAGGCCTGCCTTCCGGATTCGGCCGGAATCGCCTGGTAGCCGTGTTTTTCGAGCAGACGGATGAGGATGGCACGGGCCAGCGGGCTGTCGTCGACGACCAGCGCGCGGCGCAGGGTACCGTGCGGCAAGCGGGCGTCAAGTGTGCTCAGGCCGAGCTTGACGGTGAAGGTAAAGGTGCTGCCGACGCCAGCCTGACTGCTCACCCAGATGTCGCCCTGCATCAGCTGGGCAAGCCGCTTGCAGATGGTCAGGCCGAGGCCGGTGCCGCCGTATCGGCGGGTGATTGACGAATCGGCCTGGCTGAAGGCCTGGAAAAGGCTACGCTGCTGCTCCTCCGACATGCCGATTCCGGTGTCCTGGACATCGATCTCCAGCTCGGCACACTCGGTATTGCCAGGCAGGCGACGAACGAAAACGGTGACCGAGCCGCTGGCCGTGAATTTCAGGGCATTGCCGAGCAGGTTGATCAGAATCTGTGCGAGGCGCAGCGGGTCGCCGACCAAACTGCCGGGTACATCGGGTTCGACCACATATTGCAGGATCAGGCCCTTTTCCTGGGCCCGGTGCAGCAGAACGCTGGTGACGTTTTCGAGTACGTCATCGAGGGCGAATTCGGTGGCCTCCAGCTCCATCCGCCCGGCTTCGATCTTCGAGAAATCGAGGATGTCGTTGATCAGGCCAAGCAGCATCTGCCCTGAGCCGTGGATGCGCGAAATGTAGTCGCGCTGCTTGCCGGAGAGTTCGCCCTTGAGCAGCAGGTGGGCCAGGCCGATGACCGCATTCATCGGGGTGCGAATTTCGTGGCTCATGTTGGCCAGGAAAGCGGCCTTGGCTTCGGCTGCTGCTTCAGCGGCATGTTTGGCTTCGGTCAGCGCAATTTCGGCCTGTTTGCGTTCGGTAATGTCCTGCAGGGTTTCGATGGCGCCAACGATCCTGCCCTGCTTGTCACGCAAGGGGGCCGCGGTGAAGAACAGCCAGCGGTCGAACATCGGGAAATAGTCTTCCGCCTCGTAACCGCCCTGAACCAGCCTCGAGCGCCGGTATTTGTTGGAATACAAGGCCTGGATCTGCGCCATCTCGCCGGTAATCACCAGGTCGGCCATGATCGGCCGGCGTGAAGGATAGAAGGCTTTCCACTGGTCGCTGGTCCCGACGATATCGCTGGCCTTGACGCCGATGATCTGCTCGCAGGCTTCGTTCCAGTGGGTGATCTTGTGATCGGCATCGAGAACCAGGGTCGGGACCGGGCTGCCGTCGATGATCTTGCTTAGCGTGTCGTGGGCATCTTCGAGCGCGAAAGTACGCTCCTGGACCAGATGTTCGAGGTTTTCGCGATGGGCTTCCAGTTCGCGTTCGGCCTGTAGCTTGCCGGTGACGTCGCGGCTGAAGAGAACGATACCGGTGGGGCGACCGCTTGCATCCACGGTCGTGGTGAACGCCGTGTCGGCATCGAAGCAGGTGCCGTCGAGACGTTGCATCGGCAACTGGCGGCTGGCAATGAAGCCGGTGAATTCTTCCGGGTTGCCAAGAAGACCGATGCTGCCGTCGCGGTCGCTTTCGCCGCCGGGCAACAGGGAACGCACATTGGTTTTACCCGGATCGGCCATTTCATTCAGACCGAACAAGCGGTAGGCCTGCTGGTTGGCCATTTGCAAACAGCCATCGAGACCGAGAAGCAGGATGGCATCGGGCGAGGTTTCAACCAGCGTGCGATAGATCTTTTCGCTCTTCTCGATACGTTGCTGAGCCAGGCGCTCTTCGGTCACATCGAGAACCAGCGACAGGATGCCGACCAGTTTGCCTTGCGGCGTCCGCAAGGCGACATTGTACCAGTTGCATTCAAGCAGCAGGCCGTTCTTGTCCAGGGCGGGGCCGCTGAAAATGCCATTGCCGGAGCCATGCATGACGGCGCGGACGGTCATCGCAAAGGCTTCGTGATGTTCGGCTGGAAGCAGCCGGCGGTGTACCGGCTCGCCGATGATCTCCGCTGCCTTCCAGCCGAACATCTGTTCGGCCCGTTGATTCCACTCGGTGATATGGCCTTGCCTGTCCCACAGGATGAAGGCGAGGGGAGAGGTGTTGTAAAGCGCCCGGAAGCGAAGCTGGCTGTCGCGCAGCGCCGCTTCGGCCTGCTTTTGCTGGGTAATCTCGTTGAAGGTGACGACGACGGAGCTTGTCGTGTCCCCCTGGCTGGTGCCGGGAACCCGCACCTCGAACCACTGCCACAGACCGTCGGCATGCCGCAGACGCAAGGTGAAGGCCGGCTGGCCGCGAGCGGTATTGGCTGCCAGTCTTTCGAAAAGCTTGGCCAGTTGCGGCCGCTCGTCGACATGCGCCAGTGCCAGCCAGGCTTCCGGGGTTTCCGGCAGCACCTCCGGAGCGCAGCCCAGCAGGCTGTGGAAATTGCGGGAAACCCTCAGCTGCCGGGTTTCGGTGTGCCACGACCAGCAGCCCACCCCGGCGATCATTAACGCTTCTTCCAGCGCTTCAGCCGGAATCTGGCTCGAATGCGACATGGTCAAGGGGGTGGCGAATCTGGACTAAAAGAGTTCGATGTCGTCGCTCTTTTCTTTCATTTCCGCCATGTACTTGTCGACGGCTTCCTGAACCGGCATGCCGTTCATCACGGCATCGAACATGGCGATTTCTTCGCGGGTCGAATACTTGGTCTTGATCTTGTCCTGCAGGCCGACCCATTCGGCCGGATTGAACAGGCGGCGGCTATCGGCCACGAGGTCGCTGAGGTCACCCAAGCTGAGTCCGACGTGGGCAAGGCGCTGGACCAGCTTGTCATAAAACTGGAAAGCGATGATGGCTTGATGGACCATGCCGGAAACGTGCTCGGAAACACCGGTCAGGTTCTGCTTGGCGACGCCGACTTCGCCCTGGTCGGGCAGGGTCTGGACGGTATCGGAGATCATCCGCATGTAACCGGCCATGGTGGTGAAGGAGTCGGTCAGCACCTCGACGGAGGTGTTGCTGTCTTTCATCGCGGCTTCGATCTGCACGGCAGAAAGCTCGAGCATCAGCACGGTTTCGCGGACCTGGCTCCAGTTGAGGTCCGGCATGTGGGCGCTGGTGCCGCGCGGTTGATTTGTCTCGTCTGTCATGTTTTCCCCCTTATTAGCCGTCAAACTATAGCGCAATTCATCCTTGCCGTTCTATCAGCACATAGTGTTTGCGGACGGCTTCGAGGACTTCGAAAGTGCCGGTGAAACCGGCCGGGATGATGCAGGCATCACCCGGCCCGAATTCGCTGGCTTGCTGGTCGTTGTCGGTGATCCGCAGGCGGCCTTCGATGACGCAAAAGAATTCATCCTTGCCCGGGCCGAAGGCGATGTTCCAGGCGCCGGGCTCGCACGACCAGATGCCGGCCGACAGATCGCCGTTGGCTGTCAGGAAGTGCTCCCAGGTTGTCCGCAGCGGGTTGCCCTTGACCAGTCGGTCCGGGCGGGGGCGGTCGTAGGCCGGGGTCGGCGTCTGCTGCGAGAAAACGGTCAGTTTTGGCATGTCACTTTTTGCCGCGTTTGTCGGCCTTGGTCCGCCAGCGGGCGAGATCGGCCTGGGTTGGTTCGCTGAATCGGCCGCCGCCGGCGTTGGCCATATGGATGACCGCCCGCGCCACTTCAGCGTCGCTCAGCGCCGGGTTGCCGCCCTTGGCTGGCATTTTCCGGACCCCGCCCAGCGCGGCTGGTACCAGGTCGTCAAGACCTTCGCGGACCAGTTTTCCCCAGCGCTTGGTGTCGCCGAAGACGGGCGCCTTGAATTTGCCGCTGCCGTGGCATTCGATGCAGGTTGCCGCATAGACCTCCGCCCCGGACTTTTCCTGGGCGAAGGCGGGCAGGCTTAAGGCGATGAGTAGCAGGGCAGGGAGACGCATGGCAAACCTCGGCGTTGGTCGGGCGACTATCTTAAATTCCACGGATAATTAAGGCATGAAATTTCTTTTCATTTTTGGCCTGATTTTCGGGGCGACCTTTGCCTTGGCGGCCCCTCCCCTGATCGCTGTCGATGTCGGTCACGGCGGCAAGGACACGGGGGCGATCAGCGCCCGGGGGCGGACCGAATTCGAATTCAATCGCGACTTTGCCGGGCGGCTGGCGGCGACACTGCGCGAACGTGAGCTCGGCGTCCGGGAGGTCAATTTCGATGGCAACATTGGCAGCTTGGCCGCCCGTCCGGTCGCGGCGATCGGCAGCGATTTCTTCATCGCCATCCATCACGATTCGGTCGGCGAACCGTGGTTACTCGACTGGGAATGGAATGGTCAGCCGCAGCGTTATACCGAGGTCAAGCGGGGTTTCGGCATCTTCGTCTCGGCGCAGAATCCCGATCTCGAAACCAGCCTGCGTTGTGCTTCGACCATCGGCGCGATGATGCGCCGGTCCGGCTTCGTGGCATCGGATTGGCATGCCCGCAAGCATGTGCCGGCCGATGCCGAGAATGGCGTCTGGTATTACGACAATCTGGTCGTGCTCTACCGGACGACCTTGCCGGCGGTGCTTTTCGAGGCCGGGGTGATCAAGCATCGCGACGAAGAGCTGGAACTGCTCGACCCCGAGCGCCAGGCGCGCATGGCCGATGCCGTGGCGACCGGCATTGCGGCCTGTCTGTTCGTCAGCGGAACTGACAAGCCGGCCGAATAGGCTGCTTCAGAGGAAGATCGGCTCCGGCGTCAGATCAACGCCGAATTTTTCCCGCACGGCGGCCTGCACGGCCGCCATGGTTCGCTGCACATCGGCGCCCGTTGCGCCGCCATGATTGACCAGCACCAGCGCCTGCTTTTCGTACATGCCGACCGGGCCGAGCGCCTTGCCCTTCCAGCCGGCCTGTTCGATCAGCCAGCCGGCAGCCAGTTTGACCCGGCCATCGGGCTGCGGGTAGCGGGGGAGTGTCGGGTAATCGGTAGCCAGGGCTTCGGCCTGCGTGGCTTCAACGACCGGATTGTGGAAGAAACTACCGGCATTCGGCGTCACAGCCGGGTCGGGCAGCTTTCGCTGGCGAACGGCGATGACCGCCGCGGCAATGTCGCGGGCGCTGGGTGTGGCGATTTGGTGTGCCGCCAGTTCCTGTGCGACGTCGGCGTAACGCATGTTCGGCTGCCAGGCTTTGGGTAGTCGGAAAACCACCGAGGTGATGGCGATCCGGCCATTCAAATGCCAGCCTTGCTGCTTGAACAGGCTGTCGCGGTAGGCGAACCGGCAATCGTCCCGATCGATGGTCAGAACGGCCTTCTTCTCAAAATCCCAGGCGGTGACCGAATGCAGGCAATCAGCGACTTCCAGCCCGTAGGCGCCAATGTTCTGGATCGGCGCGGCGCCAACCGTGCCGGGAATCAGGCTCAGGTTCTCCAGTCCCGGCCAGCCCCGGCTTAATGTCCATTGCACGAAGTCATGCCAGTTTTCGCCGGCGCCGGCTTCGATGAACCATGCCTCGGCATCTTCCTTGAGCAGTCGTTTGCCGGGGATAGCCATGTGCAGCAGCAGGCCATCGAAGTCGCCGGTCAGCACCAGATTGCTGCCGCCGCCCAGGATGAAGCGCTTTTCCCCGGCCAGTTCGGGTGCGGTCAATTGCCCGGGAGCGGTGATTTTTTGGTAGCGCGCTGCCCGACCGGGGAGGGCGAGGGTATTGAACGGGGTGAGGTCGACCTTGGTGCTGGGATTCATAGGCAGGATTTTCGTCGATTTTTGCTCTGCTTTGGGCTTGCTTGTTGGTTGATGGCGGCCAGAGGCAGCGAAGGGTGCTTGACCCGGGCAGCAGCCCGGGAGTACAACATGATCCATACGTGGCGACCGATTTTCGGCGCCCCGGACAACACCATGGCGACACGATAATGAAGCCGGCTGACCGACATCTCTGGCAGCGATTCTGGGCCATAGCCTCGCCGTTCTGGCGTCAGGATGAACGCCTGAAAGCCTGGGGACTGCTGGCGCTGCTGATCTTGCTGCTGTTGGGGCAGACCAAGTTTGCCGTGATGTTCAACGAACAAACCGGAGAGTTCACCTCCGCACTTGCCGCCCGGGACGAAGAGCGCTTCTGGAATTCGATCAAGTTCTGTCTGGGGCTGCTGGTCGCCGCCGTGCCGATCTACACCCTGTATTACTTCGTGCGCGATACCCTGGGCATCCACTGGCGGCGCTGGCTGACCCACCACTTTCTGGAAAGCTATTTCAGCCACCGGCATTTCTACGAGTTGAATGCCAACGCCGGGATCGATAACCCGGACCAGCGGGTGGCCGAAGACATCAATACCTTCACCCAGCGCTCGCTGTATTTCCTGCTCATTTTCATCGGCTCCATCCTGCAACTCGCCGCCTTCAGCAGTGTGCTGTGGTCGATTTCTCACGAGCTGGTCTATTTCCTGATTTTCTATGCGACAGGCGGAACGCTGATCACCATCTTCGTCTTCGGCAGCCGGCTGATGAATCTGAATTTTCACCAGCTACGGCGCGAGGCAGATTTTCGTTTCAGCCTGGTCCGTGTCCGTGAAAATGCCGAGTCGATTGCCCTGTACCGTGGTGAAGCCCAGGAGCTGCAACAGGTCAGGCAGCGTTTTGCCGCAGCCTTCAAGAATTTCAAGCGCCTGATCCGCAGCCAGATGGGGCTCAATTTCTTCCAGCACGCCTATGGCCTGATGACCATCGTGCTGCCCAGCGCCATCATCGCTTCACGGGTGCTTTCCGGTGAGCTTGAGGTTGGCCGGGCGATCCAGGCGGCTGGTGCTTTCGCGGCGATTCTCAGTGCCTTTTCGTTGATCGTCGAAAACTTCGAGAGCCTGAGCCGCTTCGCGGCCGGCATCGAGCGCCTCGATGCGCTGGCCCGCTTCCTGCCCGGCCATCCAGCCGGCTTTGCCCGCAAGGAAAGCACCATTCTGTCGGTGGATGCGCCCCATCTGACCCTGGAAAACCTGACGCTGCAGACGCCGAATTACGAGCGGACACTGATCCGTGATCTGTCGCTGGCGGTCAAGCCGGGCGCGGGACTGATGATTGTCGGCGAAAGCGGCAGCGGAAAGAGTTCGCTGCTGCGCGCCATCGCCGGCATCTGGTACGCCGGCAGCGGCACCATCTACCGGCCGCAGCCGAACGACATCCTGTTCCTGCCCCAGCAGCCCTACATGCTGCTCGGCACCCTGCGCAGCCAGCTGCTTTACCCGCACAAGGAACGCTCGATTGCCGATGCACAACTGCTGAAAGTACTGGAAAAGGTCAACCTGCCCGATCTGGCCAATCGTTTTGGCGGACTGGATGTCGAAATGGACTGGCAGAAGGTGCTGTCCGTCGGCGAGCAGCAGCGCCTGGCTTTTGCCCGCATCCTGATCACCAAGCCCCGCTTCGCCATCCTCGACGAAGCGACCAGCGCGCTGGACAACGCCAACGAGGATGCCCTCTATCGGCTGCTGCAGGAAATGAACACGACCCTGGTCAGCGTCACCCATCGTCCGGCCATTCTCAAGTACCACCAGCAGGTACTGGAGCTGACCGGCAATAGCGCCTGGTTGTCTTATCCGGCCGCTGACTATTGCTTCAAGGCTGAGCGCGACGAGCCTTAGCCCGGCGCGCTCCATCCATTACAGCAAGGGGGCCAGCCAGTACTCGGCGTCCTTGATCGACATGCCCTTGCGCATCGCCCAATCCTCCAGCTGATCGCGGCCGATCTTCGGAATGGCGAAGTAGGTCGCGGCCGGGTGAGCGATATAGAAGCCGGAGACAGCGGCGGCCGGTGTCATGGCGCAGGATTCCGTCAGGTGCATGCCGGCGTTGGCCGGGGCATCGAGCAGGGCGAACAGCTCGCGCTTGGCGGTGTGATCCGGACAGGCCGGGTAGCCGGGGGCGGGGCGGATCCCTTTGTATTGCTCGGCGATCAGCTCGGTATTGGTGAAGGCTTCATCGCTGGCGTAGCCCCAATACTGGGTGCGAATTTGCAGATGCAGCCATTCCGCGCAGGCTTCGGCCAGACGGTCGGCCAGCGACTTGAGCATGATGGCCGAGTAGTCATCATGGGCGGCTTCGAAAGCGGCGACCCGCTCTTCGATACGGTGGCCGGCGGTGACGGCAAAGGCGCCAACGTAATCGTTGTCACCGACAAAATCGGCCAGCGCCGTGTTGAAACGGCCCTTCGGCTGCTTGTGTTGCTGACGCAGGCCGACCCAGCGCGTCAGCTCGGTGGTCCGGCTTTCGTCGCTGTAGATGATGATGTCTTCGTTCTCGGCTTTGGCCGGGTAAAGGCCGAAGACGGCGCGGGCCGACAGCCAGTTCTCGCTGATGATCTTGCCCAGCATTTCCTTGGCATCGGCGTACAGCTGACGTGCCGTTTCGCCGACCGTTTCATTTTCGAGAATGGCCGGATAGCGACCGGCCAGATCCCAGCTCTGGAAGAAAGGCGTCCAGTCGATCAGCAGCGACAGATCGCTCAAGCTCGGGTTGAGGGTTTGCAGGCCGAGTTTTTTGGGCTTGACCGGCGTAAAGGGCTGGTTCCAGGTGAAACGGTTGGCCCGGGCTTCTTCCAGCGTGACCAGCGTGGCGCCCTTGCGGCCTGAATGTTCGGCCCGAACCGCCTCGTATTCGGCGACGATTTCAGCCATGTAGCCATCGCGTTGATCGGTGGACAGCAGCTTGGTGGCGACGCCGACGGCCCGCGAGGCATCCGGTACGTAAACGACTGCGCCCTCGGTGTTGGGGGCGATCTTGATCGCGGTATGGGCACGGCTGGTCGTCGCGCCGCCGATCAACAGCGGCTGCTTCATGTTCAGTCGCTGCATTTCGCTGGCGACGTGGGCCATTTCCTCCAGCGAAGGGGTGATCAGGCCGGACAGGCCGATGATGTCCACGCGATGTTCGAGCGCTGCCTTCAGGATGTTGTCGCAACTGACCATGACGCCGAGGTCGACCACGTCGTAGCCGTTGCAGCCGAGCACGACGCCGACGATGTTCTTGCCGATGTCGTGCACGTCGCCCTTGACCGTGGCCATCAGGATCTTGCCTTTGCTGCCCAGCCCGGTGCGGGTCTTTTCTGCCTCAATGTAGGGCAGCAGGTGGGCGACCGCCTGTTTCATGACGCGGGCTGATTTGACGACCTGCGGCAGGAACATCTTGCCGGCGCCGAACAGGTCACCGACATGGTTCATGCCGTTCATCAGCGGGCCTTCGATGACGGAAAGCGGTGGCTTGCCTTCGGCTTCAAGCTGGGCGCGCACTTCCTCGGTGTCGGCGACGACGAAGTCGGTGATGCCCTTGATCAGCGCGTGTTCCAGACGTTTTTCGACCGACTGTTCACGCCAGCTCAGATCGGGGCCGGTGTCCTTGGCCTTGCCTTCCTTGACCGTCTGGGCGAAATCAACCAGCGCTTCCCCGGCGTTCGGGTTGCGGTTGAGCACCACGTCCTCGACCTTCTGGCGCAGCTCCGGCTCCAGATCATCGTAGATGCCGAGCATGCCGGCATTGACGATACCCATGGTCATGCCGTTCTTGATCGCGTGGTAGAGGAAGACGGTGTGGATCGCCTCACGCACCGGGTCGTTGCCGCGGAAGCTGAACGAGACGTTGGAAACACCGCCGGAAATGTGGGCGTGCGGCAGGTTTTGCTTGATCCAGCGGACGGATTCGATGAAATCGACGGCGTAGTTGTCATGCTCCGGGATGCCGGTGGCGATGGCGAAAATGTTCGGGTCGAAGATGATGTCTTCGGCCGGGAAACCGATGCTCAGCAGCAGCTCGTAGGCGCGCTTCGAAATCTCGGTCTTGCGGGCAAAGGTGTCGGCCTGGCCCTTCTCGTCGAAGGCCATGACAATGACCGCAGCACCGTAGCGGCGGGCCAGTTTGGCCTGTTCGATGAACTTGGCTTCGCCTTCCTTCATCGAGATCGAATTGACGATGCCCTTGCCCTGAATGCACTTGAGCCCGGCTTCGATGACTTCCCATTTCGACGAGTCGATCATGATCGGCACGCGCGAAATGTCTGGTTCCGAAGCAATCAGCTTGAGGAACTTGTCCATGGCGGCCAGCGAATCGAGCATCGCCTCGTCCATGTTGATGTCGATGATCTGGGCGCCGTTCTCGACCTGCTGGCGGGCGACGGCCAAGGCATCGTCGAAACGGCCTTCGAGAATCATGCGGGCGAAGGCCTTGGAGCCGGTGACGTTGGTCCGCTCGCCAACGTTTACATAGAGCGAACCGGGCGTGACGTTGAAGGCTTCCAGGCCGGACAGGCGCAGCGCCGGTTCGATGGCGGGGCGCTGACGCGGGGCAACCGAGGCAACACGTTGGGCGATGGCCTTGATGTGCTCCGGCGAAGTGCCGCAGCAGCCGCCGACGATATTGACGATGCCGCTCTTCGCCCAGCTTTCGATTTCGTCGGCCAGCATGTCGGCCGTTTCGTCGTAACCGCCAAAGGCATTCGGCAGGCCGGCATTGGGGTGGGCCGAGACGTAGCAGTCGCAGACTCGGGACAGTTCCTCGACATACTGGCGCAGTTCCTTGGCGCCGAGCGCGCAGTTCAGGCCGAAACTGACCGGCTGGACGTGGCGCAGCGAATTCCAGAAGGCCTCGGCGGTCTGGCCGGACAGGGTGCGGCCGGAAGCGTCGGTAATCGTGCCGGAAATCATCACCGGCCAGCGGCGCTTGGCGATGTCGAAAAACTTTTCGATGGCGAACAGCGCCGCCTTGGCGTTCAGCGTGTCGAACACCGTCTCGACGAGCAGGATGTCGGCGCCGCCTTCAACTAGGCCGGTGATGGCTTCGACGTAGTTGGATACCAGTTCGTCGAAGGTCACATTGCGATAGCCCGGGTCATTGACGTCCGGCGAGATCGACGCGGTGCGGCTGGTCGGGCCGAGCACGCCGGCGACGAAGCGCGGCTTGGCCGGGTTGGCAGTGGTGAACTCGTCACACAATTGGCGGGCCAGCTTGGCGCCTTCGAAATTCAGTTCGTAGACCAGTTCCGACAGGTTGTAGTCGGCCTGCGATACGGCGGTCGAATTGAAGGTACAGGTTTCGAGAATGTCGGCGCCGGCTTCCAGGTACTCGCGGTGGATGCCGCCGATGATGCCGGGCTGCGTCAGCACCAGCAGGTCGTTGTTGCCCTTGAGGTCGTGCGGGTGATCCTTGAAGCGCTCACCCCGGTAATCGCCCTCCTGCAGGCCGTGCCGCTGGATCATGGTGCCCATGGCGCCGTCGAGGACGAGCAGGCGTTGCTGGAGCAGGGAAGAGAGTTCGGCGGTACGGTTGGGCTGCATGGATCACCTCGGCAAAGCGAAATTGCACCGGGGACGCCGCAAATGACAAACGGCGTCGCAAACCGGCTTGATATTTCAGGGTTTGCGAGCGCCGTTGAACATTGCCGAGCCTGGCCCCGTGTATCCATGAAAAAGCATGGAGAGGGTCGCAGCGCTCCTCGGCAGAAGCGTTAGTTTACCGGGGGCGGGTCAGGCTGCCAAGGGCATTGATTTATTTAGCCTTTCACCGCGACGCGCTTGGAGGTCTTCTTGACGCCGCCGTGGCCGGTGTCGAAATGCACCATGAAGTAGGTTTCGTCCATCGGTGGCATGCCCTCGATGCGCCATTCCCAGACCTCCTCGCGCAAGTTGTCGAAGACGACTTTCGAACCCGGCGCGCCGAGCAGGCGGCGGATGTCGTCCTTGCTCATGCCTTCGCGGACCTTGGCGTAGTTGGTGTCATTCAGGACCTGTTCGAGCTTGCTGACGACATGATCCTGGCCGAAAGTGATCATGTAGCAGCTGCTGCCGTTCGGCTGGCGGGCGTATTCCCAGGTTGCCGTGCCGTCATCGTTCCAGTGGATGAAGCCGGGTTCGCCCATGCGGCTACGCACTTCGGCCTGGGTCGTGATCCCGGGTTTGATTTCCTGCAGGTTGAAATAGTCGCAGGCGGGCAGGGCAGCGGCCACGATGGCGGTGGCAGCGGTGGAAATCCAGGCGGGTAGTTTCATGCGGGCTCCAAGGCGAGGCGGCAAGGCAGTTTACGCTTTCCCAAGCTTGCTTTCATAATATCGGACTCCTCTAATTTTCGGATATGCCGATGCAGCACCTCGATCCCCTTGCCGCACACGCTTTCCTGCAGCATGAGCCGCAAGCCGTGTTGGTCGATTGCCGGACGGAAATCGAGCATATGTACGTCGGTCACCCGGCCGGCGCCGAGCATGTCGCGTGGCAGGAGGGGCCGGACTGGGAAATCGATCCGGAATTCGCCGACAAGGTGAGGCGTCTGGTGAGCGCCGACCTGGCGCGGCCGGTGCTGCTTATTTGTCGCAGTGGTCATCGCTCGCTGCATGCCGCAGAAGCGCTTGAGGCAGCGGGTTTTACCAATGTGATCAACGTGCTTGAAGGCTTCGAAGGGCCGCTTGATGATGATTATCATCGTGGCACACTGGGTGGCTGGCGCTTCCGCGGCCTACCTTGGTACCAGTCGTAGCCGCTGGTGAAGCAGGGCGGCGAGGCCGCCGATCAACATCAATCCGGCCATGCCGAGTGAGAGCGTCAGCGTCGAACCCCACAGGGCCGGGGCGATCAGTGCTGCAACCAGCCCATTGAAGCTCGACTGGAAGAAGGTCTGGCAGGAGGCGGCCAGGCCGCGCTGGGCCGGGAATGGATCGAGCGCGAAAATGGTCAGACAGGGCATGGCCAGCGACATGCCCATGGTGTAAACAAAGATTGGCATCACATTCCAAGGCAGGCCGGGCGGCAAGGTCATATTCACGCCCAGGTTGATGGCTGCCGCCGTACCCATGATGGCATAGCCCAGCGCGATGGTTCGCGACAGCGAGAATTTGCCGGCCATTCGCCCCGACAGCCATGAGCCACAGACCAGGCCGCTCATCGCCGGCCCGAACAGCCAGAGGAAGCCGGTTTCGGCGACGCCGAGATGCTGCATCAGGAAGACCGGGGCCGACAGGATGTACAGGAAAAAGCCGCCAAAGTTCATCGACAGCGCGGCGCAGGCGAGCAGGAAGGGCGGCGAGGTCAGTACTTTCCAGTAGGTTTTTCCGAGGTAGCCCGGGCGCAACGACTGGCGTTTTTCCGGGGTCAGGGTTTCCGGCAGCAGCTTCCAGCAGGCGAACCACAGTGCTACGGTCGATAGCACCAGAAAAGCAAATACCGAACGCCAGCCGAATAGCGTTTGCAGCCAGCCGCCGATGACCGGTGCGACGGCCGGGGCCAGGGCGAACATCATGGTGATCTGTGACATCAGGCGCTGGGCCGCCGCGCCGTCGAACAGGTCGCGAACGATGGCCCGGCTGAGCACGATGCCGGCCCCCGCCGTGATGCCCTGCATGGCGCGCCAGAACCACAGTTGCTCGATGCTGGTCGCGATCATGCATCCCGCCGAGGCGATGGCGAACAAACCGAGCGCCACCAGGACGACCTTGCGCCGCCCGAAACGGTCGGCAATCGCCCCATGCCAGAGCGTCATCAGGGCAAATGAAAATAGGTAAACGGAGAGTGTCTGCTGGACCTGAAGCGGGCTGGCGTTCAGCTTTTCGCCGATTTCATGGAAGGACGGCAGGTAGGTGTCGATCGAAAACGGGCCGATTGCCGACATCGATGCAAGCAGCAGGGCGATGCCGCGCGTATCGCGCCGGCTGCTTTCAGCCACGGGCGAAGCGCCGGTACTGGATGGCTTCGGCGATGTGGGGCGCGCGGATGTCGTCGCTGCCGGCCAGATCGGCAATGGTCCGGGCGACTTTCAGGATGCGATGCCAGGCGCGGGCCGACAGATCGAGCTGCGTTGTCGCCTGCTGCAACAGCTTGCTGCCGGTTTCGTCGGGCTGGCAGCTGGCATCGACTTCCTTGGTGCTCAGGCGGGCATTCGGCTTGTGCTGGCGAGCCTGTTGCCGGGCCTGGGCCTGTTCGACACGGGCGCGGACGGTCTCAGACGATTCACCATCGGCCTTGCCGGCGAGGGCGTCGGACGGTAGCGCCGGGACTTCGATGATCAGGTCGATGCGATCGAGGAAGGGCCCGGACAGTTTGCCGCGATAGCGGGCGATCTGGTCCGGTGTGCACCGGCATTTGTTATTGCCGTGTCCCAAAAATCCGCAAGGGCAGGGATTCATTGCGGCAATCAATTGGAATTCGGCCGGAAACTCGGCATGGCGAGCTGCCCGGGCAATATGGATACGGCCAGATTCGAGCGGCTCGCGCAGCGTTTCGAGTACCTTGCGATCGAATTCGGGCAGTTCATCGAGGAAAAGGATGCCCTGATGGGCCAAACTGATTTCGCCGGGTCGAGGCGGATTACCGCCGCCAACGAGGGCCACTGCCGAAGCGGTGTGGTGCGGTTGACGGTAAGGGCGAACGCCGAAGGTTTCTGGTCGAAATTGCCCGACCAGCGACAGGACAGCCGCCGAGGCCTTGGCCGCCTCGCCTTCGAGGGCGGGCATCAGGCCGGGCAAGCGGGCGGCGAGCATCGATTTGCCCGAACCGGGCGGGCCGACCATTAGTAAGGAGTGGTTGCCGGCCGCGGCGATTTCCAGCGCCCGCTTGGCCTGGGTCTGGCCGCGAACCTCGGCGAGGTCGGGAAATTTCGGCCAGTTTTCAGTATTGACCGAGGCAATCGCTGGCGGCAGTGCCTCGCGATCAGCCAGATGGGCACAGACATCAAGCAGCGAACGGGCTGACAGAATGTGAGTCGAGCCGGTCAGCGCGGCTTCCTGGGCGCTGGCTTCGGGCAGGATGAAGGCCTTGCCGTTGTCGCTGGTTTGCAGTGCCATGGCCAGCGCACCGCGAATCGGGCGCAGTTCGCCCGAAAGCGAGAGTTCCCCGGCAAATTCGTAGTCGGCCAGCGGTGGCGTCGGAATCTGGCCGCTGGCGGCGAGAATGCCGAGCGCGATCGGCAGATCGAAGCGGCCGGACTCCTTGGGCAGATCGGCCGGCGCCAGATTGACGGTGATCCGCTTGCTGGGAAATTCAAAGCCGGAATTGATGATGGCCGCGCGGACGCGGTCACGCGCTTCCTTGACTTCCGTGTCAGGCAAGCCAACCAGTGTGAAACTGGGCAAGCCGCTGGCGAGGTGCGCCTCGACAATGACCGGTGGCGCGTTCAGGCCATCCAGCCCACGGCTGTGTGCGATGGCCAGCGCCATATTGGGTTACTGGCCCGAGCGGGCCTTTTCCAGTGCGTCGACGCGGGCTTCCAGGGCCTGCAGCTTTTCGCGGGTGCGAGCGAGTACTTGCGCCTGAACGTCGAATTCTTCGCGCGTCACCAGATCGAGCTTGGCGAAAAGGCCGCCCATCATGGCCTTGGCATTTTTTTCGATGTCCTTGGCCGGTGAGTTGGCAAACAGGGCGCTCATCTTGGCGCCGAATTCTTCCAGTGTCTTGGGGTCTAGCATGGGGTTCCTCCGTGACTTTTTAGTTTAACACAGGGCGATTTCCCGCCCTTTTGTATCATCGCTCGGCGATGGTGCGTAACCGTCTGTGACCGCACGGTTTTGGTGCGCCGAATTGGTGCATTACCTTTGGAATAGGCGTAAATCCTTTGATTAACATCAAGAAATAGCCCTGGCACGCCTTCTGCTATTGCTGTGTTGTAAATATTTTTCACTTGAAACCTTCTGTTGGAGAGAAACCATGAAGAAATCACTGATCGCCCTAGCCCTCGTCGGCGCCTTTGCTACCCCCGTTATTGCTGAAGAAGCTGCCGCTCCGGCTCCCGCGCTGACCGGCAACATCGGCGTCGTTAGCGACTACATCTTCCGCGGCATCAGCCAAACCCAAGGTCACCCGGCTCTGCAGGGCGGTTTTGACTACAACCACGCCAGTGGCTTGTATGTCGGTGTTTGGGGTTCCAATGTTTCTTGGGTTCAGGTTGGCGGCTACAAGGAAAACAGCAGTTTGGAAGCTGACTTCTACGGTGGCTTCAAGGGCGGTTTTGCTGGCGATTTCAGCTACGACCTCGGCGTGATCAAGTACTACTACCCGGGTACCTCCAAGGGCGGTGTGACGCCGGACACGATGGAAGCTTATGCCGCAATCGGCTGGAAGTTCATCACCCTTAAGTACAGCCATACGATTTCCCAGTACATGGTTGGCTGGTCTGGTCCCAATGGTGAAAACACCCGTGGTTCTAACTATATCGATCTGTCGGCAAACTACGACTTGGGCAATGGCTGGGGCGTTCAAGCCCACGTCGGTCACCAGAAGATCAAGAACTTCAGCGACGCCTCCTACACCGACTGGAAGCTGGGTGTGACGAAGGATGTTGGCTTTGGCGTGGTTGGTCTGGCTTACACCGATACCAATGCCAACACCTGTGGCGATGCCGTGCCTGCTTACTGCTGGAATGCAAACAGTCCTAAGAACGTTGCCAAGGGTACCGCACTGGTTTCCTTCACCAAGACTTTCTAAACAAACCTAAAACTTCCCCCGCCAGTGCACCGGCCGGCGCCAGCGGGGGAAAACAGATTTCAACCTAATTGGGGAACTACTGATCATGAAATTCGTTACCGCCATCATCAAGCCGTTCAAGCTTGACGAAGTGCGTGAGGCGCTGTCCGCCATTGGCGTGCAAGGCATCACGGTCACTGAAGTGAAGGGTTTCGGCCGGCAGAAAGGGCATACCGAGTTGTATCGCGGCGCCGAATATGTCGTCGATTTCCTGCCCAAGGTGAAGATCGAAGCGGCCGTCAAGGACGAGCAGCTCGATCAGGTCATCGAAGCCATCGAAAAGTCGGCATCCACCGGCAAGATCGGCGACGGCAAGATCTTCGTTTTCGACGTCGAGCAAGTCATTCGTATCCGGACCGGTGAAACCGGTACCGATGCCCTCTAAGGAGCGACCCATGAAACGCTTATTCGCATTGCTGGCCTTGGTCGGTGCCGTAGGTTTCGGCGCTCCGGCCTGGGCTGAAGAAAAGGCTGCGGCACCTGAGGCTGCCGTCGCCACGATGCCGGCTGCTGCGCCGGTTGTGGCGGCGCCTGCTGCCGCACCTGCCGCTGCCGAAGCCGCCGCTCCGGCACCTGCTGCTGCTCCGGTTCCGCCGAACAAGGGTGACAACGCCTGGGTCATGATCAGCGCCGCGCTGGTCATCCTGATGTCCATCCCCGGCCTGGCGCTGTTCTACGGCGGTCTGGTCCGCACCAAGAACATGTTGTCGGTGCTGATGCAGGTTTTCGTGACCTTCTCGCTGATCTCGGTTCTCTGGGTGGTTTATGGCTATTCAGCGGCCTTCACCGAGGGCAACCAGTTCTTCGGCGTGCTCGACAAGATGTTCCTGAAGGGCGTCACAGTTGAATCCGTGGTTGCCACCTTCAGCAAGGGCGTCAATATTTCCGAACTGGCCTACGTGATCTTCCAGGGCGCTTTTGCGGCCATCACCTGCGGCCTGATCGTCGGTGCCTTCGCTGAGCGTGCCAAGTTCGCCGCCATCCTGGTCTTCATGGTTATCTGGTTCACGCTGTCCTACATCCCGATGGCGCACATGGTCTGGTACTGGGCGGGTCCGGATGCCTACATCGACGCTGCCGCTGGCGAAGCTGCCGGCAAGACGGCTGGCTTCCTGTTCCAGAAGGGTGCTCTCGATTTCGCAGGCGGTACCGTGGTGCACATCAACGCCGCCATCGCCGGTCTGGTCGGTGCCTACATGGTCGGCAAGCGTACCGGTCTGGGCAACGTCGCCATGGCGCCGCACTCTCTGACCTTCACGATGATCGGTGCTTCCCTGCTGTGGTTCGGCTGGTTCGGCTTCAACGCCGGTTCCGCGCTCGAAGCCTCCGGCGGTGCCGCGTTGGCCATGGTCAACACCTGGATTGCGACGGCTTGCGCCGCACTGTCCTGGATGTTCGCTGAATGGATCCTGAAGGGTAAGCCTTCCATGCTGGGTGCTGCTTCCGGTGCGGTTGCCGGCCTGGTGGCGATCACCCCGGCGGCCGGCTTCGTCGGCGTCATGGGTGCCATCGTGATCGGCCTGCTGGCTGGCGTGGTCTGCCTGTGGGGTGTCAATGGCCTGAAGAAGATGCTTGGTGCTGATGACTCCCTCGACGTCTTCGGTGTCCATGGCGTCGGCGGCATTCTCGGTGCCCTGCTCACCGGTGTCTTCGCTGACCCGGCACTGGGCGGCACGGGTGTCTATGACTACGTGGCCAACGCTGTCGGTGCCTACGACATGACCGCTCAGGTTATCGCTCAGGCTTGGGGTGTCGGTACCGTGATCGTCTGGTCCGGTGTCGTCTCCATCGTCGCCTACAAGCTGGTGGATATCGTGATCGGTCTGCGTGTGCCGGAAGAAGAAGAGCGTGAAGGCCTCGACCTCACCTCGCACGGCGAAACCGCCTACCACCACTAAGCAAAAGTCCTTAGTCTCTCTCCCTTCGGGCACCTTCGGGTGCCCGTTTTTTTGGGGAGATGCATTTGATTTCGGCTGTTTTTTGGGGGCGCCTGCCCGAGGGCGGAAGCGCTTACTTGATAAGCGGGAGCAAGGTGCGGAACTCGCTCGTTCCGGCCTGATGCAGCCACTCGAAAAGGACCATTTCGGTGGTGGCGATGCGGATGCCGCCTGCCCGCATCCGCTCAATGGCCGCGCTGCGGTTTTCCGGGGTACGCGACGCAGCTGCGTCAGCAACCAGATAGACCTCAAAACCGGCGGCCTGCAGGCCGAAAGCTGTTTGCAGCACGCAGACGTGGGTTTCGGTACCCGTCAGGATGACCTGTGGCCGCTTGGCGGCACGCAACAGATCGACGACGCCGGGTTCGGCCGCGCAGGAAAAGTGCGTTTTATCGAAGAATTTGGCGTTCACTGCCGCATCGCGGATTGCCTGGACGCTGGGGCCTAGACCCTTGACGTATTGCTCGGAAACGAAGGCTGGAATGTCCAGCAGGTGGGCGCCTTCGAGCAGGCGAGCCGAGTTGGCGGTAACGCGCTCGCTGTCGTGAATCGCCGGTGCCAGCTTTTCCTGGATATCGACGACCAGCAACAGCGAATCGTGGCGCCGAATCAGCATTAGCGGAAGACGACGGTCTTGTTGCCATGCACCAGCACCCGGTCTTCCAGGTGATAGCGCAGGCCGCGAGCGAGAACGGTCTTCTCGATGTCCTTGCCGTAACGGACCATGTCTTCCGGCGAGTCGGAGTGATCAATGCGGATCACGTCCTGCTCGATGATCGGGCCGGCGTCGAGTTCGCTCGTCACGTAGTGGCAGGTCGCCCCGATCAGCTTGACGCCGCGCGTGTAGGCCTGGTGATAAGGCTTGGCGCCGGCGAAGCTGGGCAGGAAACTGTGGTGGATGTTGATGATCTTGCCGGCCAGCGCATCACACAATTCGGGCGACAAGACCTGCATGTAGCGGGCAAGAACCATCGAGTCGCCGCGCACGTCTTCAAAGATGCGCTGAATCTCGGCGTAGGCGGCCGCCTTGTTGTCGGCCGTCACTGGCACATGGTGGAAGGGGATGCCGTGCCATTCCACAAAGCCACGGAAAGTATCGTGGTTGGAAATGACGCAGGGGATCTCGATGTCGAGTTCCTTGGCCTGCCAGCGCGCCAGCAGGTCGTACAGACAGTGTTCCTGCTTGGAAACCAGCACGACAACGCGCTTCTTGACCGCGCTGTCGTTGATTTGCCAGGTCATCGCCAGCGGCTCCGCGACTTCCTTGCGGAAGCGTTCGCGGAACTCGGCGAGCAGGAAAGGCAGCGAATCAGCCTTGATTTCGATGCGCATGAAATAGCGACCGGTCAGCACGTCCGAATGGAAACTCGATTCGAGAATCCAGCCACCGTTGCCGGCGATGAAGCCGGAAACGCGGGCGATGATGCCCACCTGATCGGGGCAGGAGGCGGAGAGCGTGTAGAAGCGGTCGCGATACATTATTAGTCGTCAGTAGTTAGTCACTAGTCGTTAGAGCCGGTTCTGCTAACAGCTAATAACTAGCGACTAGCAGCCAGAAACGCCTTGTCGATTTCAGTACGCAGGTCGTCGTAATTCAGCACGACCGGGTACTGCGGGAATTCGCGGATGACGTTTTCCGGCGGGTGGAACAGGATGCCACCATGGGCTTCGCCGAGCATCGCCGTGTCGTTGTAAGAGTCACCGGCAGCCACGATCTTGAAATTCAGTTCCTTGAAGCGCTTGACCGCTTCGCGCTTCTGGTCCGGCATGCGCAGGTGGTAATTGACCAGCATGCCTTCGGCGTCGTCTTCCAGCGAGTGGCAGAACAGTGTCGGCCAACCCAGTTGGCGCATCAGCGGGTGAGCGAATTCGTAGAAAGTGTCGGACAGGATGACAACCTGGTAATCCTCGCGCAGCTTGTCGAGAAAGGCGCGGGCGCCGGGCATCGGGCCCATTTCGCCGATCACCTTCTGGATGTCCGGCAGGCCGAGCTTGTGCTGGCGCAGGATGTCGAGCCGGTAGGTCATCAGCTTGTCGTAGTCCGGCTCGTCGCGCGTCGTGCGCATCAGCTCGGGAATACCCGTGCGCTTGGAGAATTCGATCCAGATTTCGGGGACAAGCACCCCTTCAAGGTCAAGACAGACGATTTGCACGGTTGGCTCCAGCGGAGAGTTCAGGAAAACCGCGATTTTACCCGATGCAGGCTTTGTTTTTGGGCGGTTTTTCCGGCTGACCGTGGGATAGGACGTTGTTTTCCGCCATTAAGCGATGACATTGATTTCTTTTGAGCCAGCAAGAAAAAATAGGTCCGCCAACATTGGCCAAGATCGAATATCCGGACTAGGATGAATGCGTGAATTGAGTAGTTTCCAGGCAACCCATTCAGGAGAAAAGCTCATGGGCAGCAAAGACAAGAAGAAGGAATCAAAGGGTAAGAAACCGCAACCCAAACCGGCGATCCGATAGACCGAAAACATCAATTGGTGGGTTTGGGGCGTTGCTTGGCGCGTTGCGCCATGCTGACGCTGGATTGCCTGTTCGCCAGGCGCGCGGATTTGGCTACATGTAATTTGTCGAGGTGAAATATGTCCAATGTGACTGATCTGAACAACAACCAGAAAATTGTTGCCGACATGAAAGCGGTTGTTTCCGATGCCGAAGCTATCTTTCATGAGACGGCGGGCGTTGCTGGCGACAAGATGCTCGACGTGCGTCAGCGCATCAGCGAGCGTCTGGGCGCTGCCAAGGTGCGGGTTGCGAATGCCGAGGCTGCTGCTCTGGAAAAGAGCAAGGCAGCTGCGGCGGCCACCGATGCCTGTGTCCGGAAGAATCCGTGGCAATCGGTCGGGATTGCGGCCAGTGTCGGTTTGGTGCTCGGCATCCTGATCGGGCGTCGATAGGCCTGGCGGCCAGACGGAAGCGTCGCCAAGCGGCGATGCTTCCTGAAAATCCTAAACGCTTTTTCCAGGGCGCGATGCGTTGGTTTGATCGGCAATTGCGGCCAGGGCAGGCATGAGCGGGGTTATTCCTTCATCCCGGTAGGCTGGGGTTATTCCTGTCCCATTCAATCGGCTGAAGGCAAGGCCTCAAGCGCCTCATGCACTTCCAGCCAGCGCATTTCGGCTTCGTCGATCTGTTCGCCGAGTAGGCCGGCCTGCTTGTGCATTTCCTCGCTTTTTGCCCGGTCGACCGTGGCATAGAAATCCGGGTCGGCGAACTGCGTATCGAGCGCCGCCTTTTCCTCGTTCCACTTGGCCAGCTTGCGCTCTAGCTGCTCGATTTCCTTGACCAAAGGCCGCCGTTGGGCGAGCAAGGCCTGCCGGTTGGCCTTGGCATCGGCTCGTTGAGCCAGGCGCTCCGTCTTCTCGGCCAATACGTCCGGTTCCTGCGCCTTTTCGGCGCTGCGCTGGGCGGCGAGCCATGAGGCGTAGTCGTCGAGATCGCCCTCGAATTCGCTGACCTTGCCGTCCGCCACCAGTAGCAGTTCATCGGCGCAGGTGCGCAGCAAGTGGCGGTCGTGCGAGACGAAGACGACGCCGCCTTCGAAATCCTGCAGGGCGAAAGTCAGGGCTTCGCGCATTTCGAGGTCGAGGTGGTTGGTCGGCTCGTCGAGCAGCAGCAGGTTGGGCTTCGGGCGGATCATCAAGGCCAAGGCCAGGCGTGATTTCTCGCCGCCGGAGAAGGGTTCGATGGCTCGCGTGGCCATGTCGCCACGGAAATCAAAACCACCGATGTAGTCGCGCAGTTCCTGCTCGGTGGCCGTCGGGTCGAGGCGCACCAGATGTTGCAGCGGCGATTCGTCCGGGCGCAGTTGTTCGAGCTGGTGCTGGGCGAAGTAGCCGATGTTGAGGGCCTTGGCTTCCTTGCGCTCGCCGCCCTGCTGGGGAATCGAATTGGCCAGCAGCTTGATCAGCGTCGATTTGCCGGCGCCATTGCGGCCGAGCAGGCCGATGCGGCAGCCGGGGCGGAGCGTCATGGTGACGTGATCGATGATCTTGTGATCGGCGTAGCCGGCCGAGGCTTTTTCGATGGTCAGCAGCGGGTCGGGCAGGGCGGTCGGCTGGCGGAAGGCGAAGTGGAAGGGCGAATCGACGTGGGCGGCGGCGACCATTTCCATGCGTTCGAGCGTCTTGATCCGGCTCTGTGCCTGGCGGGCCTTGGTGGCCTTGGCTTTGAAGCGTTCGATGAAGCTCGACAGGTGGGCGATTTCGCGTTGCTGGGCTTCGTAGGATGACTGCTGGGTGGCGAGGCGGGCAGCGCGGGCGCGTTCGTAGTCGCTGTAGCCGCCGCTGGTCAGCGTCAGGCGCTGGAGGTCGATGGCGATGATCTGGCCGACGACGGCGTCGAGGAAGTCGCGGTCGTGGGAGATGAGAAGCAGCGTCGCCGGCGTGTTCTTGAGCCAGTTTTCGAGCCAGAAGACGGCGTCGAGGTCGAGGTGGTTGGTCGGCTCGTCGAGCAGCAGCAGATCGGCTCGGCAGGACAGGGCGCGGGCGAGGTTGAGGCGGACGCGCCAGCCGCCGGAGAATTCCGAAACCGAGCGCGCGAAATCGGCGTCGGTGAAGCCGAGGCCGTGCAGCACTTCGGCGACGCGAGCCTTGGCCGAATAGCCGCCGATTTCACCGTAGCGGGCGTGCAGGTGGCCGATGGCGACGCCATCGCCCTTCGTCTCAGCCTCGACCAGCTCACGCTCGATGCGGCGCAGTTCGACGTCGCCATCGAGCACGAAATCAAGGGCACTGTCGGGCAGGGCCGGCGTTTCCTGGGCAACGCGAGCGATGTGCCAGCTGGCCGGGATTTCAACGTTGCCCGATTCGGCGTGCAACTCGTTGGCGAGCAGCGCGAAGAGGCTGGATTTGCCGCAGCCGTTGGCGCCGACGACGCCGACTTTCCAGCCGGGGTGCAGTTGGACAGAGGCGTCGATGACCAGAGGGCGGCCGGCGCGGGCGAAGGTGACTTGGCGGAGGGCGATCATGAGGGGGTGGATTATAACGACCCCCCTGTCCGCAGGCGAAAGGCAACGCTGCCGGAAGCCTGTTCCGGTCTGCCTTGGATCAACCGGTGAAAATGGCCAAATCTACAATTGTTACAAACATTTAGCGCACATTTCCGGGAATTTGGCTACGGTTTGTCAACGCCTGCTAGAATTCCTCAATGATCAAGCAGATTCGCACCGAACAGCTCAAGCCGGGCATGTACATCCACGACCTCAATTGTGGCTGGCTGGATCATCCTTTCGTCTCCAATGCCTTCTTCGTCAAGGATGAGGCGACGGTCGACAAGATTGCCAATCTTGGCATCCGCGAGTTGTATATCGACACGGTCAAGGGGGCCGATGTCTGGGCGGCGCCGACGCAGTCCGAAGTCAATGCCGATCTTGAGCGCCGCTTGCAGGAAATCGCCCAGAAGCGTGCCGAAAAGCCTGTTGCCACCGAGCTGAAGGACGAAGCCGCGCGCGCCCGGCGCCTGCATGGCGAGGCCAACAAGATGGCCCGGCTGGTGCTCGACGACGTGCGTTTCGGCCAGAAAGTGCAGGTCGAGCGCCTCGAGCCGCTGGTCGATAGCATGGTCGAGTCGGTCTTCCGCCATCAGGATGCCCTGTTGCCGATGGCCCGCCTGAAGAATCTCGACGATTACACCTTCGAACATTCAGTCAGCGTCAGCACCCTGTTGATCGCCTTCGGCCGCACCCTGAAGCTGCCGAAGGAGACCATCAAGGAAATCGCCCTTGGCGGCCTGTTGCACGACATCGGCAAAGCCCATGTGCCGGACGCCATCCTCAACAAGCCGGCCAAGCTGACTGACGACGAGTTCGCCAAAATGAAGTCGCATGTTGCCGAGAGCCTGCGGCTGCTGGAGGATGTTCCCGGGATCAGCGAGGCGACCCGGCAGGTGGTGGCCGAGCACCACGAACGTTTCGATGGATCTGGCTACCCGAATCGTCTGCCGGGCAGTTCGATCTCGCTTTACGGGCAGATGGCGGCAATTGTCGATGTCTACGATGCGATCACCTCGGACAAGGTCTACAACCGCGGCATGCCGCCGACGCAGGCATTGAAGAAGCTGCTCGAGTGGAGCAAACACCATTTCGACCCGCAACTGGTGCAGACCTTCATCCGCGCCATCGGCATCTATCCGACCGGTACTTTGGTCAGGCTGGAAAGCAACCGCATGGGCGTGGTCGTCGAGCAGAACGAAGGGAACCTGCTCCAGCCGATGGTTCGCATTTTTTACCATGCCGCGCAGCAGCACTACATCCCGCCAGAGATCGTCGATCTCTCCAAGGTTCAGGACAAAGTCGCCAGTTTCGAGAATTACGACAAATGGAAAATCGATCCCTATCAGTGGTTGCCGGCCTGATCGCCCTGCTGGCGATGCCGCTTGCCGCATGCGCAGCGGAATCCGGGGCGGAGACCGATCAGCAGGCCTCCTGGCGGGAGCGTCTGGACAAGGCGGCCGCCTTGCAGAGCGAAAGCAAGTCGCTCAAGGAAGAAGGCCTCAAGCGGAAGGAGCAGCTGCACCTTGAGTGCGGGAAGAAATTTCTGGTCAATTCGTGTCGTATCGATGCCGACCGGGAGTATCTGAAAACCACCCACGAAGCCCGGCGCCTGGAGGCCGAGGGCAGGGCACTTGAGCGCGAGGTCAAGAAGGAGCAGCTAGCCGAGCGGGACAGGCAGCGCGCTGATGAGGCGCCTCGTCACGAGGCAGAGATGCAGGCGCGCCAGGCGGATATGGCGGCGAGCCGGCAGGCAGCCGAGCAAAAGATTGAAGCGGAGCGCGCCGACAAGGCCAGGAAGGCTGCCGAAGGCGAAAAGCGCAAGGCCGAACAGGCCGAGAAGTACCGCCAGAAGCAGGAAGCCCACGATGCCAAGGTGGCTGCCAAAAAGCTCGAAGCAGAGCGCCGGGCCGCCGAGGACGGGGTAAAGAAATAAGCGTGCTGGCGCCATGATCCGCAAACTCTCCATCGACCAGTTGCTGCCCGGCATGTATGTCGTGGATCTGCACAAGCGCTGGCTCGATCACTCGATCTGGATAAAACGCTTCAAGGTGCGCGACGAGGCGCATATCTGGAAGCTCAAGGAGCAGGGCATCACCGAAATCAGCATCGATACCCAGAAAGGGATCGATCTGCCGCCTTCGCCGATAGCCCGCATCAACGCAGTCGAGCAAAGATTCAAGTCGCTGGCCGAGATCAAGGCCGCCATGCCGCACACTGTTTCGCTGGGCGAGGAGCGGCGACGGGCCTTCCGACTCTTGACCGAGGCGAGTGGCACGGTAACTGGCTTGATGCTGGCCGCCAAGGCCGGCCTTAGTGTCGATGCCGCGCAGCTCGAACCGGTCGTCGGCAAGATGATGGAATCGGTAATCCGCAATCCCGATGCACTGGTTCCGCTGGCCCGCCTGAAACGCCAGGAAGCCTATGCGACCGAGCACGCCGTGGCGACGGCAGCGCTGATCATCGCCTTCGGCCGGCATCAGGGCATGTCCGAGCCGGAAATCGAGAAGCTGGCGCTCGGCACCATGGTCAAGGACATCGGCAACTCGGCCCTGGATGCCCGGCTGGTGAGCAAGCCCGGCATGCTGTCCAAGGCCGAATACTCCATCGTCCAGAGCCACGTTGAAGAAGGCTTGGCAGTCCTCGAGGCAACATCCCGGCTTTCGGAAATGTCGGTCGCTGTGGTTCTCGAACACCATGAGCGCTACAACGGTTGCGGTTATCCCTACCGGATGGCTGGCGACGAAATCTCGGTGGCCGGTCGCATGGCAGCCATTGTTGACACCTATGATGCGATGACCTCGGAGCGCCCCTACCGGGCGGCGATGTCGCCGTCGCATGCGCTGCGCCAGCTCTACGACGAAGGCGGCACGCAATACGACCCGGCCTTGGTCGCGGCTTTCGTCAAGACAGTCGGCATCTATCCGGTCGGCACCCTGGTCCTGCTCGAAAGCGGCCATCTCGCCGTGGTCGAGCAGTTGCATCCCGAAAACATGCTGACACCGCTGGTTCGCGTGATTTACCACGCCGGCCGCAAGCAATACGTCACGGTGCCCGTCGAGGTCGATCTGGCCCGCAAGATCGGCAACCACTACGGCCAGATCGTTCGCGCCGAAAACTACGAGACCTGGGGCATCAGCCCCTTGCGCTGGCAACCTGCCTGATCAGTTTCCGGATCGGCGTGGGTACGCCGGCGTCGGCAGCCTTATCGAGATCGATCCATTCGAGTCCGGCTTCACCCAAGTGAGCCAGCGGCTCAATCCGGCATAGCACCGGCTCCAGGGTCAGCTTGAAATGGGTAAAGGCGTGCTTCAATGCTGGCAGTGGCGACTGTTCGCCCAGTTGCAGGCCAAGGCGGGCGGCGACTTGATCCGGCTTACCTTCCGGCGGCACCAGCAGACCACCCCACAATCCGCTCGGCGGGCGGCGTTCGAGCAGCAGGCGTTGCCCGTCGCTGAGCAGCACGAAAGTCGCCGTTCGTTCCGGCACCTTGGCACGCGGTTTCGCCGTCGGCAGTTCAGCCTGCCGGCCATCGCGCCGCGCCACGCAGCCGCTAGCCACCGGGCACTCGAGGCAGCGCGGCTTGCTGCGGGTGCATAAGGTGGCGCCCAGGTCCATCAGGCCTTGTGTATAGACCTCGATATCCCCATCTGGCAGCAGGCTGCCCGCCAGCGTCCACAATTGGCGGTCCACCGCCGTGGCACCAGGGAAACCGTCGATACCGAATTGCCGGCACAGCACCCGCTTGACGTTGCCATCCAGAATCGCCGCCCGCCGCCCGAACGAGAAGGCGGCAATGGCCGCAGCGGTCGACCGCCCGATACCGGGCAACTCGGCCAATTGTTCCGGCGAATCTGGAAAACTGCCGCCATGGGCAGCGACCACCTGCTGGGCGCAGCGGTGCAGATTGCGCGCCCGGGCGTAATAGCCGAGGCCGGCCCAATGCTCGATCACTGTTTCGATCGGCGCCGCAGCCAGCGCCTGCACATCGGGAAAACTGCCCAGAAAGCGCAGGTAATAGGGCATCACCGTGCTGACCTGCGTCTGCTGCAGCATGATCTCGGAAAGCCAGATCCGGTAAGGGTCGCGCGTATTCTGCCAAGGCAGGTCGTGACGGCCGGCGACCTTCTGCCAGGCAATCAGTTGTTCGGTGAAGGGATTGGGGGCGGCCAAATTCTGCCTCGACGCAAGCTACGGGAGCACGGATAATACGGCCTTTTGACGCAAATCAAACTCGATGACCCAACCGCAACACGACAGCCGCGCCCTGCGCAATGCCCTCGGACGCTTCGCCACCGGCGTTGCCGTCGTCACGGCTACCGACCCGGATGGTCATCCGATCGGTCTGACCGTCAATTCCTTCTCGGCCGTCTCGCTGGAGCCGGCGCTGGTTCTCTGGTGTCTCGACAACAAGTCGCACAACCTCGAAGCCTTCCGTCGCGCCAGCCATCACGCCATCAATATCCTGTCCGTCGAGCAGCAGGACATCTCCAACCGCTTCGCCACCTGGCCGGCCGACCGTTTCGTCAGCCTGCCCTGGCAGCACGGCGCCGGCGGCGCCCCGGTCTTCCCCGGCTGCTGCGCCACCTTCGAAGTAGCTAACGAAACTGCCCACGCCGCAGGTGACCACACCCTGTTCATCGGTCGTGTCGAGCGCTTCGGTGAGCGCGTCGACCTCGCTCCGCTGCTTTTTCACGCCGGACGCTACGCCGCCCTGACCGCCGATCAGGAAGATTGAACCAGGCGCCTTCTGCGCTTAGAATGCAGCCTTTCGCCCAGAGCGGGCGTCGTATAATGGTAATACCCTAGCTTCCCAAGCTAGAGCCGTGGGTTCGATTCCCATCGCCCGCTCCAAAAAATTGTTTTTCGCAGTCCAAGACTGGCCAGAGGCCCGCTTAAATACTAGGGTTCTGGCCTTTTTTTCGTCCATGTTGGTCCAGTGAGAGCCATTGCCATCCTGCTTTTTTGAGGGGTAACATTCAGGGGTAACTGCTGGTTGAGGTGGGGTAACTCTCCCGAATGTATGCGACCGATGAAAGGCGCGGACATGCCACTGAACGATACTGCTATTCGTAATGCCAAGCCGGGCGAGAAGCCCGTCAAGATGTTTGATGAGCGCGGCCTATTCCTGATAGTTACCCCAGCCGGGGGTAAGTGGTGGCGATTGCGATACAAGTTCGCAGGCAAGGAAAAACTACTCTCTTTGGGCACCTACCCCGATGTTGGCTTGAAGGACGCAAGGGCTAAACGTGATGAAGCGCGTAAGCTACTGGCTCAGGAGATTGACCCGGGCGAACACCGAAAGACAACAAAGGCAGCCAAGGCCGAACGATCAGCTAACTCTTTCGAGGTGATCTGTCGTGAATGGCTGGATGCGCGCAAGGCGAATGTAGGCCTTCCCCAGCACACAAGGGCGCTGGCACGCATGGAAAACGATGTTTTCCCTTGGTTGGGGGCAAAGCCTATTGTCGAGATTACAGCGCCTGACGTTCTGAAGGTACTTCGCCGAATAGACGAACGAGGAGCTCGCTACTCGGCTCACCGCGTCCGTAGTGAAATAAGTCGGGCATTTCGCTATGCAATTGCCACGGGACGTGCCGAGCGTGATCCTTGTCCTGACCTTCAGGGAGCCATTCCGCCGGCCAAGGAAACACACTTCGCTGCACTCGTCACGCCTAAGGAGGCCGGGGAGTTGTTGCGAGCTATAGATGGCTTCAAGGGCACTTTTGTCGTTCTGAGTGCTCTTCGTCTAGCTCCGCTTCTGTTCGTTCGGCCGGGGGAGCTCAGAAAGGCGGAATGGGCCAGTATCGATTTTGATCGAGCCGACTGGCGTTATCTCGTGACCAAGACGAATACGGAGCACCTCGTACCGCTGGCTACCCAGGCACTAGAAATTCTTAAAGACTTGCATGCTCTGACCGGACATGGGCGCTACGTTTTTCCTGGGCGTGATCCGCAGAAACCCATGAGCGAGGCTGCCATCAATGCCGCTCTACGTCGCATGGGTTACGACACCAAGACGGAAATAACGGGGCATGGCTTCAGGGCGATGGCCCGGACAATCCTGCATGAGGAACTGCATCAGAAGCCGGAAGTAATCGAACATCAACTGGCGCACGCTGTTCCCGATGTACTTGGTGCTGCGTACAACCGCACTAAGTTTCTGAAGGAGCGCAAAGTCATGATGCAGCTATGGGCGGATTACTTGGGCAAGCTGAAGGCGGGAGCAGAGGTCATACCTCTACACGGGAGCGCAGCTTAACAAATTTACTGAGTTTCCCGGCCATAGTCAGGACAGACGAAAAGAATGCCTCTTCGCCGCTTGGATCGGTATTTGATAAAGGAGGGTGGGTGGTGCTATGAGCAAGAACTATTCAGCGGAACTGCGCGGTTTATCAGAGGCTGCAGAAGGTGGCGATAGCGGTGCAGGAGAGCGTTTACTTGCATTATTTGCTTCGTTGGCCGATGACTATCACGATCCACATCCAGAGTTGATAAGGCACCTTGCGAGATGTGTGCGCCGGTATGTAAATCTATCGGCAATAGAACGACGAGATGGCGGTCAGAGAGCTTTTTGTGTTCAGCGGTCTCGATGTCGCCCTGCTGCCGATAGGCCAGATGAGAGACATGTAAAGGCGCTAGTAGAGTTTTACGTAGCAAGGAGCCAAGGGGCTACGTTCGAGGAAGCGAAAGCTAGAGGCGCTGAAGTCGGGAATCTATCGAGTGAGCTTATGCACGACCTGACAAGGACGAAAAAAAAGACACGTCAAGCTTGGGCCGAAGAGTTTACTGGATTGCTCCATCTCTCAAAGGAGCAGAGAGCGGCGCTAGTTGGGGAGAAATAGTCACGATTTATTCACCCTGACATGTGGTGTTGGACGAGAGACGATTTCTCGGTCTTCTATCGGATTAGGACCGACGAAAATGCACCAACTCCCCGAAAGCGGCTTCCTTCGCCTGCCGCAAATTATTGGCGATGCAAAGCGCGGCATTCCCGCCGTTATCCCCGTCAGCAAATCGGCATGGTGGGGAGGCTGTAAGACTGGCCGCTATCCCAAGCCGGTGAAGCTCGGTCCCAGAACGACTGTCTGGAAAGTCGAAGATATTCTCGATCTCATTGCTAAGGCATAGGGGGCGAGCAATGTCTGACAGAAATTGGATGGAAGAACTGCTGGAGCTCGCCTATCGCTTTGAAAGCCTCGGTTTCGTACCCGATATTGGCGCCATAGATTTGTCCGAGCAATGGGCCCTTTATGTATTTCTTAAGCGCTTGTCGGTGAGCACCTGATGGCAAATAAGCGCCGGAAGAACGCAAGCATAAAACGAGATGGTGGGGCATTCCTTGCCTTACCCATGTCAGTACTGCAATCGAAAGCTTACGTGGAGGCAGATTCGTTTGCGCGGATGCTTCTCTTCGATCTGTTTGCCCAATATAACGGGATGAACAATGGTGATTTTTGCGCAGCATGGAAATTGATGAAGTATCGTGGCTGGCGTTCTGAGCAAACGTTGCATCGCGCAAAGCAAGATCTCCTTCGGCTGGGCTTGATCGTCGAGACTCGCAAAGGTGCAAGGCCAAATAAGGCGAGCCTCTACGCGGTAACGTGGTGTGCCTTGGATGATTGCGGTGGGAAGCTGGATATGTCACCACAGTCGTTTCCGAGAGGGGCATACAGACTCCAAGACCCTGCCCCAAGCATCGGGAAAAACGCAATGCTTACTACACCTCGTGGAGTAATGCTGGCTGTATAGCTACACCACCTGTGGTAGAGCGAACAGGGGTTACTGCATTACGTGTAGCTATGCGGCGGATTTCTAGCAACTTACCCCCACACCTCGTGTAGTGCTATATAGAAATACCATATGCCTCTTGCTCGATCTGAAGTAATTGGTTTGATCAAGAGATAGCGCGCAATTGCTCAGCGCTATTCCAGACTTCGTCAGCCCATTCGCTGGCCATCTCGATGCTGACCAAGCCTGCCTCGAAGAAAAGCTCCCAACGCTGCTGGTCATAGTCGATGTACTGATCGCACCAGTAGCCACCAATGACAAGCCCGGCGCCCTCAAGGGGCTCCTTGTCGCTACCGAAATAGCCGAGAGCAAGGTCACAGTAGCCGCCAACCTCGGGGGTATCACGGGAAGAAGTTACTAGCCACCGATCAACACCCGGCAGCCAAGTCAGGTAATAGGCTTCCGGCCAACTGATACCGGGAGCGGTCATGGCCCAGTCGATGGTGAAGAGATGGCGCGACATCACCTCGACTTGCCGGCTGGGTGCATTTGTTATGTCGCGGCCGAACTCGATGCTGTTCGGGCCGCAGATGGCGAACTGGGGCAGTGACTTTTGTACCCGGGCCAGAGCGATTCGCGCCACAGCGTTGGCAATCGCCTTGTCTTGATCACTGCCATCCCACGCGTCAGGTTCGAGCTTGATGCATTGGGGGTGTTGCGGATCGACTTCCCACCAGTCAAGCTCGTCGTCAAGGTTGGGGATGCAGCGCCCGAAGTACTCGGCAAGGATGGCCTGCTCGATGGGGGCGTACATGGATAGTTGGCTCATGATGCCTCCTTTTCGATGCGGTCGACCTCAAGCAGTAAAGCGCGCAATTTGGAATCAGGCTCGAGGGATGCCCAGTCAATCTGTTCCGGGGTTGCGGGATGTGCAATGAACTCATCCAGTTCGGAAAAGCCCTTGTACCCGTTACCCAAGGCGATACAGTCTTCGCCGAACATGAACCAAGCACTCCGGAGCGCGGCAGCATCTGAAGCACCGGGGCGGGATTCTTCGACGGAACTGCGGGTCCGACGCCGGGCGTATTCGATGGCATCTTCGGGCGTGAGGAAACCCGTGACGAGTCGTTCACCCTCCTCGGGGTCCATGTAGTGAAACATATCGATCACCAAGACGGACCATGTGCTGTCGGTCGGCTTTTCTTGGGAGTTCATGGCTTCAGACATGATTCATTCTCCTGTTTAGCCGCAGTGTCGAGGTGACGGGGCGGCAAGTTGGACTAAATCTCCCCGATCCGTTTTCCCGAAGGGCGGTGGATCGCACCGCGTTAACAACTGCACTTAAAAACAAAAGCCCGTTCAGCTTGGCAGCGGGAACGGGCATCTACCGCTTTAGCTGCATTTTTAACGCGCCCGCAAGCTGAAACTCAAATCGGCGCGGCTTCATCTTAGATCTGCTGCGGAGCGCTGTCAAAGCATCGTGTTAGTTGGTTCCTCAATCACGTTGTATCCGGCTCACAGATGGCGAGTAAGTGGCCGTTTGCCCTTGATGTATTCGGTTGATCAGAAAAGGACCAGTTTTCGATACTGAACCGAACCAATATCCGGTACTCGGCGAACCATAGGGAGAACGGCAGACGAACTGCTTGTTACCGAAAATTTCCCGATCAGCGGCTGCCCAAAATGGTCTTCGTAGGCTGGATGTTGTTACGGTACCTATATTTTCTGGATCGCCTTACTTGTGACAAGTATCGAGTTTGGTATGGGGTTCCCTGAATTGACGTTCAGTTATCCAATCCGCTCGATGATGAATGTGGGTGCAGTGAGCCTCATTGTGGTTGTATCGGGCTGATACAATCGTCCGCATTTTGGTGTTTCCTAAGTCATCCAGCATGAAGCCTGAAGACCATGACAGAACTCACTGTACTGTCAGGAAGGCAGGGGCAGATCTGCTTCCCCTTACTGAGAATGATGTAGGGGGGCGTTCTGGTGACGATGACGAAGAATGCCACGCAAAACCGTCCAATCGCCTTGGCGACTGAATTCCTTGTAGTACTGGATTGAGCCGCTGAGATAACAAGAACAAAGGAACTGACTGAACAATGCCGTCTGCCAAACTCACACTCGCCCGCCTGGAAAGCTTGCTGCTCACAGCATGTGACGACCTGCGCGGAAATATGGATGCTAGTGAGTACAAGGAATACATTTTCGGCATGCTGTTCTTGAAGCGTGCTAGCGATTTGTTCGATCAGCGTCGGGAAGAGATCAAGAAGGAAGGCAAGGCTGCAGGTCTGTCGGATGCCGACATTGCCATCAACCTTGAAGATCCAGATCAGTACTCGGGCAAATACTTCTACGTACCTCCGCGCGCCCGCTGGAGCGACCCGTGGGTGGACGATGCGGGCAATGCGCAGCCAGCGCTAAAACACGTGAAGGAAAACGTCGGTTCAACGCTCAACAAGGCGCTGGAAGCCCTAGAAGAAGAAAACGCTGACGCCCTGCAAGACGTGCTCAAGGGCACGATCAACTTCAACCGCAAGATTGGCCAGAACACCCTGGATGACGACACCCTGGTCGATTTCATCCAGAACTTCGAGAAGATCCCGCTGCGGGACGATGATTTCGAATTCCCCGACCTGCTCGGTGCCGCCTACGAATGGCTGATCAAGCACTTCGCGGATTCGGCGGGCAAGAAGGCCGGTGAGTTCTATACCCCAGCCGAGGTGGTGCGCATCTGTGTCGAAATTTGCGACCCCAAAGAAGGCATGAGCGTGTACGACCCAACGGTTGGGTCGGGTGGCATGTTGATCCAGGCACGTGACTACCTGCGCGAATGCGGGGCTGACGCGGCAGAGTTGTCCCTCAACGGGCAAGAAAAGATGGGCACCACCTGGTCTATCTGCAAGATGAACATGCTGCTGCATGGAATCTCGCATGCCGACATCCGCAACGCCGACACTCTGGCCGATCCGCAGCACAAGGACGAAAGTAACGAGCTTCGCCGCTTTGACCGTGTGCTCGCCAATCCTCCCTTTAGCCAGAACTACGCAAAAACCAAATCCAAGGACGACGGCAGCGGTGCCAAGAAGAAGGAGCCCATCGCGTACCCTGGTCGCTTCCACGTCTGGATGCCGGAAAAGGGTAAAAAGGCCGACCTGATGTTCGTGCAGCACATGCTGGCCGTGCTCAAGAGCAATGGCCGCATGGCTACCGTCATGCCCCCACGGCGTGCTGTTCCGGGGCGGTGAAGAGCGTGAGGCGCGCCAGTACTTCATCGACCGGGGTTACCTCGAAGCCGTCATCGGCCTGCCTAGCAATCTGTTCTACGGTACGGGCATCCCGGCCTGCATCCTGGTGCTGAACAAGGATGGCGCAGCCCAGCGCGACCACGTGCTGTTCATCAATGCTGACCGCGAATACCGTGAAGGCAAGGCACAGAACCATCTTCGTCCGGAAGACAACGACAAGATCGTGCACGCTTACCGCGCTGGACAGAACATCGACGGCTACGCCAAGCGTGTGCCGGTGGCCGACATCAAGGCAGAAGACTACAACTGCAACATTCGCCGCTATGTGGACAATGCACCGCCGCCGGAACCGCATGATGTACGCGCCCATCTGCACGGCGGCGTACCGGTCAGCGAGATCGATTCACTGGGCCACTTCTGGCAAAACTACGTGAGTCTGCGCGAAAGCATCTTCGTGCCCCGTGCCACGGCAGGCCACGGCATCTGGTATGCAGACTTTGCTGCCAACTTGGCCGACAAGCGCGACATTGCCCAGCACATCAATGGACATGCCGTTGTCATCCAATGTCACGACCAATTCATGACCTATCTGGCCGATTGGTGGCAGCAGCACTTGCCTGTCACAGAGGCTCTGGCCCCGGATGCGGACAACCAGCACGCCACAGGCCGCAACGTCTATGCCGTGCGTGCCACGCTGCTGGACAGCATCGAGCGCACGTTTGCCGGCCAGCATCTGCTCAACCGTTATCAGGTACGTGGCGCATTTGCCAACTACTACAAAGGGCTCGTGTCCGACTTCAAATCCATCGCGGCCTGTGGTTGGGGGCCGGAGTTGATTCCGGATGAAGACATCCTGCAAAGCCAGTTCCCCGAGGTACTGGTAGAACTGGAGCAACAGCACGCTCGCTTGGCCGAGCTGCAAGCCCTGTTCGCCGCCGCCGGTGAAGAGGATTTCGAGGACAGCGACGACACCGGCGTGCTGCCTGCCAATGAGGTGAAAACCCTCAAGGACGAACTCAAGGAAGCCAATGCGGAGTGGAAGGATCAGCTCAAGATGTTGAAGGGTGCAGCTGGTGACCTCTTCACTGAAATCAAGGTGGCTGGACTGTTACCGAAGGGTGCAAAAAAGGGCTTTTATTGCACCGAAGGCTATGCCCAAGGCGAAGCAGAATTCGGCAACGGCCAGCGCGTGCTGGATCTCGCCGCTTCGGTAGAGCACACCTCCACTTTCACTTCAGTGATCGAAGCCGCCATGACTGCAGGCCAGCAGGGCGAGGCCACTGCCGAACGTATCGAAGTCAAGCTGACCACGCACAAGGCACTGGAAGACGAAGCCAAGTCCCTGAAAGCCGCCATCAAGTCCACCGAGGCGAAGAAGGATGAGCTGGTGGAGCAGGCACGCCTGAAGATCAGTAAGGACGAAGCACGGCAGGTCATCGTCGAACGCCTAGGCAAACTGCTTTTTGAGAGCTATCGGCAGTACCTGCGTGCGGATCAACGCGCCTGCATCGCGGCGCTTGAAAGCCTGTGGGGTAAGTACGCCATTACAGTCAAACAGGTAGAGGCTGAGCGTAATGAGGCAGCCAAGGCGCTGCAGAACTTCCTGATGGAGTTGGGGTATGAGTGAACTTGCTTTCGCTCCTTTGGCCCACTTCGCCGACGTTGTGATGGGGCAATCGCCCGGCGCCGACCTTTGTAATACCGATGAACGGGGCCTGCCTTTTCTTCAAGGCTGTGCTGAGTTTGGTGCGCGCCACCCCCACTCCGATATTTATTGCTCGCCACCTTTGCGGGTCGCCAAAGCTGGTTCGGTGCTGATTAGCGTGCGAGCACCAGTCGGCACGATGAACTACGCCGACCAAGACTATTGCATTGGCCGGGGCTTGGGCGCATTCAAGGCCAAGTCTGGCGTATCGAACACGGTCTTTCTTAAGCACGCAGTTGAACTGAACGCGGCCTATCTTCACCGCCGCAGTCAAGGATCAACCTTTGCTGCAGTCTCGATCGATGATGTAAAAACGGTACCTATCCCCGTTTTCAAATCCGAGAAGCAGGAAAAGATTGCCAACATACTCACTGGCATTGATAGCGCCATCGAAAAAACCGATGCCCTGATCGCCAAATATCAGCAGATCAAGGCCGGTCTAATGCACGACCTGTTCACCCGTGGCGTGCTGCCCAACGGCCAACTGCGCCCACCGCGCGAACAGGCCCCGGAGCTGTATCAGGAAACGGCGTTTGGGTGGATTCCGAGGGAGTGGCAATACGAATTGCTGGACAAGCTCGCATTGCGTGGCAGTGGTCACACGCCGAACAAGAATTTCCCTGAGTACTGGAATGGGGGGATTAAATGGGTTTCTCTGGCCGACTCCCATCGCCTTGATCAGCTTTACATCTCTGATACTGAATTCCAGATCAGCCACAAAGGCATCCAGAATTCCTCCGCTGTTTTGCATCCAGCTGGTATTGTTGTTTTGTCTCGTGATGCCGGTGTCGGCAAAAGCGCGATCACCACAGAACCCATGGCCGTTAGCCAGCACTTCATGTGCTGGAAGTGTGATCAAAAGATCGATAACCACTTCCTGTACTACTGGCTGCAGTTCAATAAGCGGACATTCGAAAACATTGCGATGGGCAGCACTATCCTTACGATCGGGTTGCCATACTTCAAAAAAATGAAGATCGCGTGTCCGGTTGACTTGGTCGAGCAGCGCAAAATTGCAGCCAAAATGAAGGCTAACGATACGCGCTTATTTACTTTGCAAGATGAGCTCTCGAAGCTGAAACAACAGAAAGCTGGCCTGATGCACGACCTGCTTACTGGCAAGGTGGCGGTCAAATTTGCAGATGCAACATTGGCGGTTTAAGAGAATGGCCGACATCGAATCCCAAAAATTGCTCTATCACCTGACACCTTTGAAGAATCTGTATGGGATATTGAAAAGTGGGCTCATGCCGCGTGCAGAACTGGCCGACTTTGAAGATATCGGTGATAGCGAGATTTTGCGCAAACGGCGCACACTGGGCCTCGAAAACTATGTGCCTTTTCATTGGTTTGCACGTAATCCTTTTGATGGTGGCGTACAGAAGGCTAGGCCAAGCGATTACTTCATTATCTTTGCGGTCTGGCGGTCTTTGGCGAGAGATCAGGGCTGGAAAGTAATTCCACGCCACCCATTGGCGAATGACGATATTGAATTGCTGGAATACGATGAGGGTTTTGCGGCCATTGACTGGGCCTCGATGAATCAGCGCGAGTACCATAACGCCTACTGCAAAAGCGTTTGTATGGCCGAATGTCTATCGCCAAAGCCAGTACCGATGGCCAATATCTTCAAGATTTTTGTGCCGGATGCCAAGGTGGAAAAGTTTGTGATGTCTTTGCTGGCTAAACGAGGCTTACAGGTTGGCATTGCCGTAAATAGGGCGATGTTCTTGAAATGATTTACAAAAATCTGAATCCGGAAAAAGCCCTGATCTGGCGCATCGTCCACCGCGATAACCTGCCGTGGATTCTGGACAATGGTTTGCACTGCCGGAATTCACAGTTTCAGGATCCGAATTTTGTGAATATCGGCAATCCGGAGTTGATCGACAAGCGGGCGCACCGCGGTGTGCCCATTACTCCAGGTGGCACTCTCAGCGACTATGTCCCGTTCTACTTCACGCCGTTTTCGGTGATGATGAAGAATATTCACTCTGGCTGGGGAGGAATACGTCAGCGCAGCAATGCAGAGATCGTTATTCTCGTTTCCAGCCTGCGCCGGGTGCAGGAACAAGGGATTCCTTTCTTGTTTACCAATGGCCACGCATATCCGCCAGACACCCGGTTTTTCAATGACTTGAGTGATCTTTCTGTAATTGATTGGGGTATCCTTCAAAAACGCGATTTCAAACGTGATCTGGATGACCCGAAAAAGCTGGAACGCTATCAGGCGGAAGCCTTGATTCACCAGCACCTGCCAGTCTCTGGCTTGGTGGGCGCAGTCTGCTATACCGAAGCGATCAAGTCGGATATTGAGCAACAGATTCTTGCGCGCGGCCTGTCATTGCAGGTCGTTGCCCGTACCGAGTGGTATTTTTGATGATACGTTTTACACAAGGCAACCTTCTTGAATCCCAGGCTGAAGCACTGGTAAATACCGTCAACACCGTTGGTGTGATGGGGAAGGGGATCGCCCTGATGTTCAAGGAGCGGTTTTCCGCGAATTTCCTGGCTTATGCTGCTGCCTGCAAAGCCAAACAGGTGCAGACCGGCAAAATGTTTGTCACGGAAGTTCATGAACTGGGAGGTCCGCGCTGGATCGTCAACTTTCCAACCAAAAGGCACTGGAAGGCCCCGTCGGAACTGGTCTGGGTGAAGGATGGCTTACAGGACTTGCGTCGTTTCCTTCTCGAGAAGAAGGTGAAATCCATCGCTATTCCACCGTTGGGGGCTGGCAATGGCGGCTTGGAGTGGCCTGAAGTGCGCGAGCAGATCAAGCTTGCGCTGGAGGATCTGGACGTCGAGATTCTGGTCTTTGAGCCAACTTCGCAGTATCAAAACGTGGCCAAGCGCAGTGGTACCGAGAAGCTCACCCCAGCGCGTGCACTGATTGCTGAGTTGGTGCGCCGTTACTGGGTGCTTGGGATGGAGTGTAGCCTGCTGGAAATTCAGAAACTGGCTTGGTTTATGGAGCGAGCGATTGAACGCTTCTCGCTGGAAAATAACCCGCTGAAATTGGAATTCAAAGCACATATCTATGGGCCGTTTACGCCCAAGCTAAATTTTGTTCTCGACAATTTGGATGGCAGTTATCTGCACTGCGACAAGCGTATCAGTGATGCGAGTCCGCTCGACGTAATCTGGTTTGATGACTCGCGCAAGGATCTGGTCCAGGCCTACTTGAAGACTGAAGCTAGGCAATATTCCGAAGCACTGGAATACGTTGGCGAGTTAATCGACGGTTTTGAGTCGCCTTTTGGCATGGAGTTACTGGCCACCGTGGATTGGCTGTTAACGCGAGAAAACGCCGAGCCTACGGTTACGGGCATTCGTCAGGCACTTGGTGCTTGGCCAGCGGGTGCGGCTGCGGCTGCACGCAAGTTGCGTCTGTTCGATGAGCGATCAGTTGGATTTGCATTGGAGCGCCTGACAAAAGCGCAACCAGTTCCGCTTGCGGCCTGAGGGCCCTAATGTCTGAATACAGTGAGGTAGAGCGCCCTTTTCTGCAGCAACTGGCAGAGTTGGGTTGGACGATCATCGACCAAGGGGCTGGTATCCCGCAAGACGCTGCACCCAGCCTGCGCGCCAACTTCCGTCAGTGGCTGCTACCAGAAATGTTCGACAGAGCAGTTCGCGCCATCAACCGTACGGACGATGGGCGAGAATGGCTGACTGGCCGCCAACTGGAAGACTTGCGCAGCCAATTACTGCGCCATCCGAATCGTACCCTGCTTGAAGCCAATGAGGCCGTGCAGGCGATGCTATTCAAGGCGCAGGCGGATGTAAACGAACTGACGGGCGAAGCCGACCCGGTGGTGCGCCTGATCGACTTCCACAATCCCGCGAACAACCAGTTCCATGCCATTAACCAGTTCCGCATCGACACGCCGGGTTGTGTGAAAGCATTCGTCATTCCGGACATCGTGCTGTTCGTGAACGGCATACCGCTGGTGGTGGAGTGCAAGAAGGGTTCGGAAACTTGCGCTAACCCGATGCAGGAAGCCTTTGTGCAATTGCAGCGCTACATGCGCCGGCGCAAGGAGACGGAGGCCTCTGGCCTGAAGGAAGGCGAACCCCGGCTGTTCTACAGCAGCCTGATGCTGGTTCGTAGCTGCGGTCTGGAAGCCGACTATGGCACCATCACCTCGGGCGAAGAGCATTTCTATGCCTGGAAGACGCCCCTCCGTGCCGACGATGCCGTTCCGGAAGGACTGAATGCGCAGCAGCAGTTAATTGCCGGGATGTTGAACAAGGCCAATCTGCTGCAGATCCTGCGCACCAGCTCGGTATTCATGGATACCGACGGTGGCCCCAGGGTGAAGGTAGTGTGCCGCTATCAGCAGTTCCGAGCCGCTAGCAAGATCGTCGAACGCTTGCGTACCGGCGAAACGGCTGCCGAACGCAGTGGCGTAGTGTGGCACACCCAAGGCTCGGGCAAGTCACTGACCATGGTGTTCCTGGCGCGCATGCTGCGTGCCAGCCGCGACTTGGCCGACTACAAGATCGTACTGGTCAATGACCGGCAAGACCTGGAAGAGCAGTTGGGCGACACCGCCACCCTGATTGGCGGACGGGTAAATGTGATCGAAACCCGTGCGGGCTTGCGTCAGCATCTGTCGACCGACAGCTCGGATATCAGCATGGTGATGATCCACAAGTTCCAGGAGCACAAGCAGACACTCACCAATGCAGTGGCGGAAGCGCTGGGTACTTATCTGGCGATGCCAGTCGGCAAGACCTTCGGGGTGGTCAATACCTCGGATCGCATCATCTTGATGATCGACGAGGCCCACCGCACGCAAAGCTCAGACTTGGGTGACAACCTGTTCGAAGCCTTCCCCAATGCCACACGTATCGCCTTCACAGGCACGCCGCTGATCACGGAGCGGCACGGCGAAAAGAAAACCCACAAGCGCTTTGGCGAGTACATCGATACCTACCGTCTGATGGACGCTGTGAACGATGGGGCCACGCTGCAAATTCTCTATGAAGGCAAAACGGCCGACAGCGCACTGAACGAAAAGCATGCTTTCGATGAAGCCTTTGAAGACCTGTTCCGTGACCGCAGCGAAGAAGAACTGCTGGCGATCAAGAAGAAGTACGGCGCGACCGGCGACATTCTGGAGGCCGAAAACCGCATCAACGCGATTGCGCGTGATCTGGTTGCGCATTACGTCGACAACATTCTGCCCAACGGCTTCAAGGCACAGGTGGTGTGCCATTCCAAACTGGCGTGTATTCGTTACCAGAACGGTATTCAGGCAGCGCTGACAGAGCGTATCGCAAAGGAAGAAGCTCAAGCTGCAGCCGATGCCATATTGATCCAGCGCCTGCACTTCCTGAAAACTGCCGTGTTGGTGTCGTCGGATGGCACCAATGAGGCTGCCTACATCACCCACGCCCGCAAACAGGCGCAGCGCATGAACGCGGTTGAGAACTTCTGCCGCAACTTCGATTTTGAAGACCCGGACAAGGAATACACCGGCATCGCCTTTCTGATCGTGTGTGACATGCTGTTGACGGGCTTTGATGCGCCCATTGAGCAGGTGATGTACATCGACAAGAAACTGCGGGAACACACCCTACTGCAAGCAATTGCCCGTACCAACCGGGTAAAGAAGGGCAAGCAGCGCGGTTACATCGTCGATTACATCGGCCTGGCTAACCACTTGACCGATGCCTTGACCTTGTATGCGGCCAGCGACGAATTGCAAGAGTTGCATGACGGGATGAAGAACATCGTGTCGGAATTGCCGGTGCTAGAGGAGCGCTACCAGCGACTGCTGCAGCACTTCACGGCTCTAGGCATCAAACAGATCAAGGCCTTCGTTAATGGCGAGTTGCCCAATCTGGATGCCGAGGCGGCCGTGGTGCATGAAGCGGTGAAGGCGCTCAAGGACGATAAGAAGCGTGCCGATTTCGAGGTGTACCTCAAAAAATTCTTGATGAGTCTGGACATCATCCTGCCCAAAGCGCCTGCTCAGCCGTACCGCGTGCCCGCGAAGCGCTTCGGATACATCTTGCAAGTGACCAAGGAGCGCTACAAGGACACCAGCCTTGATCTGGGCAGCGCTGGCGAAAAGGTGAAGGCGCTGATCAATGAACACCTGATCAGCCTGGGTATCAATCCCAAGGTGCCGCCGGTCGAACTGCTGGCAGAAGATTTTCTCGACAAGTTGGCGGCGCACGCTGGCCAGAACAATGAGGCCAAGGCCAGCGAGATGGAGCACGCCATCCGCAAACACTGCACGGTTCACCACGACGAAGATCCGGCCTTCTATAAGAGCCTGTCGGAAAAAGTGGATGCGCTGATCGAGAAACACCACGACGAGTGGGACTTGCTGGCGGAAAAGCTCGCGGAGTTGCGTCAGGAAGCAATTGCCGGCCGTCAGCTAGGTGAGGATGGCATGACCAAGGAGGCGACGACCTTCTACGAGTACATCGTGCAGCTTGGCTTCGCAAGTGGTTCTATCGATGATGCGGACAAGTCTGCATTCAAAGCATTGGTGGAAACGACCGTGGAAATACTGCAGGAAACTATTGCCAGCATCGACTTCTGGCAGAACCCCGACAAACAGAAGCGCGTGCGGGGCATGATCAAGACCGAGATCGCCAAAACGGGTATCGAAGAACTGAAACTCAACCGTGAGCGTGTGGCCGTGGAGATTATGAAGCTGGCCAAGAATCGTCACGATGAACTGGTCAATTTGACTCGAACGGGGGACGCGTGATGCAACTCCGTCAGGTGCGGGACATCGAGTATCAACTGTTGCCGGGGGCAGATCGCCAGACCACGGATATCGTGATCGAACGCGACGGCATCATCACCGTTCGCCCACCACTGCGGATGACACCAGAACAAGTAGACGAAACCGTGCTTAGCAAGCGGATGTGGATCTACCGCAATCTGGCTGAATGGCGTGACCTCAACGCCACTCGCGTGACGCGTGAATGGGTCAGCGGTGAGACGTTCCTCTATCTGGGCAGCAACTATCGACTTGAGCTAATAGCCGAGCAAGACGAGCCTCTCAAGCTGAAAGATGGCCGGTTTTGCCTGTTGCGCAAAGTCGTCGAGCGTGGTGGCTTCGATGCAGCCCATCAGGTGTTCGAAGCGTTTTACCAGACCAAAGGTTTGCCTCGCATTCTTAAGCGAGTGGCGTACCTTGCGGCCAAGGTTGGCGTAACGCCGGGTAGTGTGCAGATCAAAGATCTGGGGTACCGCTGGGCTTCATGTTCCAAGAACGGTGATCTGTATTTTCACTGGAAATGCCTCATGGCACCGCTGACCATCATCGACTACATGGTCGTCCACGAGCTTTGCCATCTGCACCACAGAGACCACTCGGACGCGTTCTGGAACGAGGTGGACAAGGTGATGCCGGATTACCGGGAGCGGAAAGAGTGGCTCAGAATTCGCGGTGCTGAGTTGGATCTATAACCCGTTTGTTTGGATGCGCTGGGTGTGAGGGTGTGGTCTTCGCACTCGACTCGGACCTGCAGCGGGGCACCTTCTTCTATAGCGCTGGAGGTAAGAAATACCCTAGTCAGCGTCTTAGATCAGGGGTAACTTTCGGGGTAACTGCCGATCTCAAATAACCAAATTCATTCATTGGCCGACGTTTAAAGCGATTGTTCGATTCCCATCGCCTCCACATCGAATTCAGGCAGGTCGTTGATCTGCAAAAGAAAAAGCCAGCCAGATTCGGTTGGCTTTTTTGTTTTCTGTCAATTTATTGTCGCTGGCAGATTTCGCCATAAAGTGGCGGCGGCTCAGGATTTGGAAAGCTTGATCTGTAGTTGAAATCCACCCGAGGCAGTAATTCAAAAGTCATTGTTTTCGAGTGTTGTTAATTATTTTTCAAATTTGGTTTGACAGCGGCTATTTAAATCTAGATAATTCGCCCCCTTCGCTGCTGACGCTTCAAACGAAACGGCGCGGTGGAATTGATCTTTAACAAATTGGACAACCGATAAGTGTGGGTGTCTTGATGCGAAGTGACTTTGGTCACAAAAAAGCATTAAAGGCAAACGCACTGAAGTAAGGATGGAGAAATCCATTCAGGTAGAGCAATCTACCGTCAGTGAGAATGCGAGTTATATTGTTGGATTAAACTGAAGAGTTTGATCCTGGCTCAGATTGAACGCTGGCGGCATGCCTTACACATGCAAGTCGAACGGCAGCACGGGAGCAATCCTGGTGGCGAGTGGCGAACGGGTGAGTAATATATCGGAACGTACCTTTCAGTGGGGGATAACGTAGCGAAAGTTACGCTAATACCGCATATTCTGTGAGCAGGAAAGCAGGGGATCTTAGGACCTTGCGCTGATTGAGCGGCCGATATCAGATTAGCTAGTTGGTGAGGTAAAGGCTCACCAAGGCGACGATCTGTAGCGGGTCTGAGAGGATGATCCGCCACACTGGAACTGAGACACGGTCCAGACTCCTACGGGAGGCAGCAGTGGGGAATTTTGGACAATGGGGGCAACCCTGATCCAGCCATGCCGCGTGAGTGAAGAAGGCCTTCGGGTTGTAAAGCTCTTTCAGCCGGGAAGAAAACGCATGGGTTAATACCCTGTGTGGATGACGGTACCGGAATAAGAAGCACCGGCTAACTACGTGCCAGCAGCCGCGGTAATACGTAGGGTGCGAGCGTTAATCGGAATTACTGGGCGTAAAGCGTGCGCAGGCGGTTTTGTAAGACAGGCGTGAAATCCCCGGGCTCAACCTGGGAACTGCGTTTGTGACTGCAAGGCTAGAGTATGGCAGAGGGGGGTGGAATTCCACGTGTAGCAGTGAAATGCGTAGAGATGTGGAGGAACACCGATGGCGAAGGCAGCCCCCTGGGCCAATACTGACGCTCATGCACGAAAGCGTGGGTAGCAAACAGGATTAGATACCCTGGTAGTCCACGCCCTAAACGATGTCAACTAGGTGTTGGGTGGGTAAAACCATTTAGTACCGGAGCTAACGCGTGAAGTTGACCGCCTGGGGAGTACGGCCGCAAGGTTAAAACTCAAAGGAATTGACGGGGACCCGCACAAGCGGTGGATGATGTGGATTAATTCGATGCAACGCGAAAAACCTTACCTACCCTTGACATGTCCAGAAGCCCTTAGAGATTTGGGTGTGCCCGAAAGGGAGCTGGAACACAGGTGCTGCATGGCTGTCGTCAGCTCGTGTCGTGAGATGTTGGGTTAAGTCCCGCAACGAGCGCAACCCTTGTCGTTAATTGCCATCATTTAGTTGGGCACTTTAACGAGACTGCCGGTGACAAACCGGAGGAAGGTGGGGATGACGTCAAGTCCTCATGGCCCTTATGGGTAGGGCTTCACACGTCATACAATGGTCGGTACAAAGGGTCGCCAACCCGCGAGGGGGAGCCAATCCCAGAAAGCCGATCGTAGTCCGGATCGTAGGCTGCAACTCGCCTGCGTGAAGTCGGAATCGCTAGTAATCGTGGATCAGCATGTCACGGTGAATACGTTCCCGGGTCTTGTACACACCGCCCGTCACACCATGGGAGCGGGTTCCGCCAGAAGTAGGTAGCCTAACCGCAAGGGGGGCGCTTACCACGGCGGGGTTCGTGACTGGGGTGAAGTCGTAACAAGGTAGCCGTAGGGGAACCTGCGGCTGGATCACCTCCTTTCTAGAGAAGCATCCTGGCACCCACAACTTATCGGTTGTTCATGAGTAGCAAACAGACGAGGGTCTGTAGCTCAGTCGGTTAGAGCACCGTCTTGATAAGGCGGGGGTCGTTGGTTCGATTCCAACCAGACCCACCAAGTCAGTGGTTAGTCGGTAGTCAATAGTCGTTAGCTTTTGCTAGCAGCTAATAACTAACAACTAATAACTAAACGGGGGATTAGCTCAGCTGGGAGAGCACCTGCTTTGCAAGCAGGGGGTCAACGGTTCGATCCCGTTATCCTCCACCAAAACCCAAAGATAAGCAGTGGTGTTTATCTTTGGCTTTTGAGCAATCAATTGCTACGTTCTTTAACAAAATGGAAGAAGGTTGTGTTACAGCGCTGATGAGGCGTTGGCAACACGTTGTGATTGCATCTGTTCTCGTTTCTTTGCCGGACTTATTTGGCAAAAGCGAGACAGCACAAATATGAGTTTGCCTGTAGCCGTTCTCTGACGAGAACACAAGGTTATAGGATCAAGCGACTAAGTGCATGTGGTGGATGCCTTGGCGATCACAGGCGATGAAGGACGTGCAAGCCTGCGAAAAGCGGGGGGGAGCTGGCAATGAAGCTTTGATCCCCCGATATCCGAATGGGGAAACCCACTCAGCAATGAGTATCCCAATCTGAATACATAGGATTGGGAGGCGAACCCGGTGAACTGAAACATCTAAGTAGCCGGAGGAAAAGAAATCAACCGAGATTCCCCAAGTAGTGGCGAGCGAACGGGGATGAGCCTGCTAGTGATAGCGGAATGGTTAATGGAACGGAATGGAAAGTCCGGCCGTAGTGGGTGATAGCCCCGTACATGAAAACCAATCCGTGGTAC
>NZ_CP075191.1:3202500-3382500 GCF_020510625.1 Ferribacterium limneticum
TAGTTATTAGCTGCTAGCAAAAGCTAACGACTATTGACTACCGACTAACCACTGACTTGGTGGGTCTGGTTGGAATCGAACCAACGACCCCCGCCTTATCAAGACGGTGCTCTAACCGACTGAGCTACAGACCCTCGTCTGTTTGCTACTCATGAACAACCGATAAGTTGTGGGTGCCAGGATGCTTCTCTAGAAAGGAGGTGATCCAGCCGCAGGTTCCCCTACGGCTACCTTGTTACGACTTCACCCCAGTCACGAACCCCGCCGTGGTAAGCGCCCCCCTTGCGGTTAGGCTACCTACTTCTGGCGGAACCCGCTCCCATGGTGTGACGGGCGGTGTGTACAAGACCCGGGAACGTATTCACCGTGACATGCTGATCCACGATTACTAGCGATTCCGACTTCACGCAGGCGAGTTGCAGCCTACGATCCGGACTACGATCGGCTTTCTGGGATTGGCTCCCCCTCGCGGGTTGGCGACCCTTTGTACCGACCATTGTATGACGTGTGAAGCCCTACCCATAAGGGCCATGAGGACTTGACGTCATCCCCACCTTCCTCCGGTTTGTCACCGGCAGTCTCGTTAAAGTGCCCAACTAAATGATGGCAATTAACGACAAGGGTTGCGCTCGTTGCGGGACTTAACCCAACATCTCACGACACGAGCTGACGACAGCCATGCAGCACCTGTGTTCCAGCTCCCTTTCGGGCACACCCAAATCTCTAAGGGCTTCTGGACATGTCAAGGGTAGGTAAGGTTTTTCGCGTTGCATCGAATTAATCCACATCATCCACCGCTTGTGCGGGTCCCCGTCAATTCCTTTGAGTTTTAACCTTGCGGCCGTACTCCCCAGGCGGTCAACTTCACGCGTTAGCTCCGGTACTAAATGGTTTTACCCACCCAACACCTAGTTGACATCGTTTAGGGCGTGGACTACCAGGGTATCTAATCCTGTTTGCTACCCACGCTTTCGTGCATGAGCGTCAGTATTGGCCCAGGGGGCTGCCTTCGCCATCGGTGTTCCTCCACATCTCTACGCATTTCACTGCTACACGTGGAATTCCACCCCCCTCTGCCATACTCTAGCCTTGCAGTCACAAACGCAGTTCCCAGGTTGAGCCCGGGGATTTCACGCCTGTCTTACAAAACCGCCTGCGCACGCTTTACGCCCAGTAATTCCGATTAACGCTCGCACCCTACGTATTACCGCGGCTGCTGGCACGTAGTTAGCCGGTGCTTCTTATTCCGGTACCGTCATCCACACAGGGTATTAACCCATGCGTTTTCTTCCCGGCTGAAAGAGCTTTACAACCCGAAGGCCTTCTTCACTCACGCGGCATGGCTGGATCAGGGTTGCCCCCATTGTCCAAAATTCCCCACTGCTGCCTCCCGTAGGAGTCTGGACCGTGTCTCAGTTCCAGTGTGGCGGATCATCCTCTCAGACCCGCTACAGATCGTCGCCTTGGTGAGCCTTTACCTCACCAACTAGCTAATCTGATATCGGCCGCTCAATCAGCGCAAGGTCCTAAGATCCCCTGCTTTCCTGCTCACAGAATATGCGGTATTAGCGTAACTTTCGCTACGTTATCCCCCACTGAAAGGTACGTTCCGATATATTACTCACCCGTTCGCCACTCGCCACCAGGATTGCTCCCGTGCTGCCGTTCGACTTGCATGTGTAAGGCATGCCGCCAGCGTTCAATCTGAGCCAGGATCAAACTCTTCAGTTTAATCCAACAATATAACTCGCATTCTCACTGACGGTAGATTGCTCTACCTGAATGGATTTCTCCATCCTTACTTCAGTGCGTTTGCCTTTAATGCTTTTTTGTGACCAAAGTCACTTCGCATCAAGACACCCACACTTATCGGTTGTCCAATTTGTTAAAGATCAATTCCACCGCGCCATTTCGTTTGAAGCGTCAGCAGCAGAGAGGCGAGATTATGAAGCAAACCCCTTACCCCGTCAAGCACTTCAGCAAAAATTAACCTGAAGCTTTTTACTCTCTGGGTTGGTTGCGGGGGCAGGACTTGAACCTGCGACCTTCGGGTTATGAGCCCGACGAGCTGCCAACTGCTCCACCCCGCGTCCGTCAGAGGGGCGCATTATCCAGACACAGCCCCGGCGCGTCAAGGAGAATTTGGCGATATAGAGATTATTTCTTTTCCACCCACTCAATCAGCGATGACCACTGCCCCATATCTCGGCGATGCTTCGCACGCGGCGAATCAAATACAGTAGATCCCGCGGCTGCGACATTGACGTAATTCTGAGTATTGCGAAGATAGGCAACAATAGGGATATCAAAGTGCTTCAGGAACTCTTCAAGCATGGAGGCAGCTCGGGTGCGTGGATCAACACGCATAGCAACGATGCCAACTTTCATTCTCACCCCACGAACTTCATTGCGTATGGAGTTCAGAAAATCCTCGGTGGCCGCCATATCAAATACTGAGGGCACAAGTGGAACCAGCACTTTATCGACTACTTTTAAATAATCGGACAACTTGTAGCCCTGCAAACCAGCGGGCGCATCAACCACGACCCAGTCAGCCTCACGCGGCAAATTCAGGCTAATCTGGTTCCCAGCAAAATACCCCGTAATCGGCGGCAAGACTGGGTCACGAAAAGCCATCCAGCGCAGCGATGATTGCTGACGATCAAGATCACACAAGGTCGTTTTCTTGCCTTGATTCGCGAAATAGCCGGACAGATTCGTTGCCAGCGTTGTCTTGCCAGCCCCACCTTTCGGATTTGCAACCAGAACTGCCCGCATATGACCCCCTTATATATATTTGCGAGGGCATTATATTCGCCACCGCAAGGGCGTCATAGATGCATAGAATGGAGCTTTTATCTCACAAGAAAACCATGGTCACTAAAGTCGCAAGCGATCGTCAGGGAATCCAGTCTGTGGAGGTAGGCTTTCGCCTGCTTCGAGTACTGGCAGCCACCAATCGTCCGATGATGCTGCGGGACATTGCAAAAGGCGCCGGGATGCCGGCAGCCAAAGCGCACCGCTATATGGTCAGTTTTCTGCGTATCGGCATTGTTGAACAGGATGCCAGCAGCGGTCGCTACGACCTCGGCGCCTACGCACTGGAACTCGGTTTATCAGGCTTAGGACGACTTGACCCTGTCCGCTTGTCAGGCCCTATCCTTGAAGCGCTATGCGAAGAAATTCACGAGACCGTGGCCCTTGCTGTTTGGGGGACTCATGGCGCAACCATTGTGAGAATTGTTGACGCTGGCGGCCCGATCACAATCACGCTACGCCCTGGAACAACCTTGCCATTGTGCAATTCGGCAACAGGGCGAGCCTTTGCCACGTTCTATCGCTCACCCTTCCTCAAGAAAATGCTGGATGACGAACTGAAAGAAATTTCAGAATCCAGCAAAACGGCTATTACAACCCTTCGCCGGCAACTGGAAAAAAGCCTGACTGAAATCCGCTCCCACGGCATTGCACGCGCCACTGGCAGCCTTACACCGGGCATCAACGGCTTTAGTGCCCCTGTTTACGATCACACAGGAAGCATGGTCGCCGCGATCACCTCGCTTGGATCAATGGGGGAATTCGACGTGGAATGGGAGAGCCCTGTTGCCAAGGCAATGCTGGCAGCTTCGATGAGCCTGTCACACCGCCTAGGCTACGGCAGTATGGCCGAATAGCTTGCTGGTGCCCCCGAACGGAATCGAACCGCTACCTGATGATTACAAATCAACTGCACGACCTTCATGCTACGGGGGCCCGAGCAATGGGGCGAGATTATAGCCTGATCATCCGAATTTCAACATGACCACACTCACCAATCCTTTCGAGATTGCCCGGGAAACATTGCGCCTGCTGGCTACCCGCAGAATCCCCCCCTCTCCGGACAACTATCTCACGCTATACCATGAGATAGCAGGCACCAAGCCGGCAGGAAATTCATTCCCCGAATCACAACTACGCTCACTGGCTGCCGCGCTTCCCAAAGTATCACCGGACCAACTACGCCTGGCGCGACAACTGGACGAAGCAGTCAAGGCTGCCAACTGGGAAGATTACAAAAAATGCCTGACTGATTTCATCTCGGCCTTGGCCGAATCTCAAAAGCTAAGCTGGTCAGAACTCATCACTGACCTCCTGCGTCAGTGGGACGCCAAGCACCCAGGCCTGACTGCCGCCCGAAAGCGTGAATCGCTGGAACACGTATTAACCAATAGCGGGGCCAATCCGGACACTCTGTTCAATCGACTGCAAAGTCTCCTGCGCTCATGGGGTCACGGCAAGGAAATAGAAGCAGCCCCCACGGCCGAAGCAAATGCTTCAGAAACCACGCCAGTTACCGCATCGCCTGCAGCAGCGAGTGATCTTTTACCCGAACTGCGAGAACTATTCGCTTTCACCCTCGAAACCGCCATCGCCACCCAGTTGCTCGAAAGCCCCCAGCTTTCTAGCGATGCCAAGGTGCTGGCCAACGATATCCGGACTGCCGTCAGCCCGGCGCAGCTGCAGGAATTTCTCACCCGCCTCAAGCGCTTCGCCTTCAAGCTCGAACTGCTAGCCGAAGACCAGGCCGAGCTACGTCACAGCCTCCTTAACCTGCTCCGTCTGCTCGTTGGCAACATCACCGAACTCGTCCTCGACGACCACTGGCTACACGGCCAAATCGCCGTCGTGCGTGAAATCATCGACAAGCCGCTCTCCCAGCGCGCCCTTGACGATGCCGAAAGTCGCCTGAAAGAAGTCCTGTTCAAGCAAGCGCAACTTAAAGCCAGCCTGTCAGAAGCCCGCGATGCCATCAAACACATGCTGGCCGGTTTCGTCGACCATCTTGCCGACTTTGCCGAAGCCACCTCCGACTATCACGACAAAATTGAAAGCTGCGCCGAAAAAATAAGCTCAGCCAACGACATCTCCGAACTCGAAACCGTCCTCGGCGAAGTCATGCGCGAAACACGAACGATCCAGATCAACGCCCAGCGCTCGCGCGACGAACTGCAGTCCACCCGGCAAAAAGTGCAGGAATCCGAAGCGCGCATCCAGGAACTCGAACGCGAACTCGAAACCACCAGCGACCTCGTCCGCCACGACCAGCTCACCGGCGTACTCAACCGCCGTGGGCTGGAAGAAACATTCGCCAAGGAAGCCGCCCGCGCCACCCGCCACGATGCGACCCTCTGTGTGGCGCTGATCGACATCGACAACTTCAAGAAACTCAACGACTCAATGGGCCACGACACCGGTGACGAAGCACTCATCCACCTCGCCACGATCTGCCGGGAAACCCTGCGCCCACAAGACACCGTAGCCCGTTACGGCGGCGAAGAGTTCATCATCCTGTTGCCGGAGACCTCGCTCGATGACGGCGTGGTCGCACTGACCCGCCTGCAGCGCGAGCTCACCAAGAAGTTTTTCCTGCACGCAAACGAAAAAGTATTGATCACCTTCAGCGCAGGCGTGACACAGATGCGGCCCACCGACAATCAAGCCAGCTTGATCAAGCGGGCCGACGAAGCCATGTACGAGGCCAAGCGGAGCGGTAAGAACCGGGTACTTACTAGTTAGCCCCTTCAAATAACACCCAGAACCCAACAAACAAATTCGGGAGACAAAATGTTCGACAACAGCAGTGTCCTAGTCACCGGCGGTACCGGCTCCTTCGGGCGCAAATTTATTGCCACCCTGCTCAGCCGCTACAAACCGCGTCGGGTCATCGTCTACTCTCGGGACGAGCTAAAGCAATACGAGATGCAACAGGACTTTGCTCAGGAGCAGATGCGTTTCTTTATCGGCGATGTCCGGGATGGCGAGCGCCTGCGGCAAGCGACGCGCGATGTCGACTTCATTGTCCATGCCGCCGCCCTAAAACAAGTTCCAGCCGCCGAATACAACCCGGGCGAATGCATCAAGACCAACGTCGGCGGCGCCGAGAATGTCATCGCCGCTGCCGTCTCCAACGGCGTCAAGAAAGTAGTAGCCCTGTCCACCGACAAGGCAGCAAGCCCAATCAATCTCTACGGTGCCACCAAGCTTCTATCAGACAAACTTTTCATCGCTGCCAACAATACGGTAGGCAAGCAGGATACCCGCTTTGCCGTGGTGCGCTACGGAAACGTGGCCGGTTCGCGAGGATCTGTAATGCCCCTTTTCCGCAAACTCATCAGCGAAGGCGCCATGGAACTTCCCATCACCGATCCGCGCATGACGCGCTTCTGGATCACCCTACAGGAAGGTACCGATTTCGTCATAAAAGCTTTCGAGCGCATGTACGGCGGCGAACTCTTTGTTCCCAAGATCCCCTCTGCCCTAATCACCGACTTGGTCAAGGCTATGGCCCCCGATCTACCAGTGAAGCTCATTGGCATCCGGCCCGGAGAGAAGCTCCACGAACTAATGATTTCCAGAGATGATAGCCCGATCACTCTGGAATTCCCCGACCACTACGTGATCACGCCGTCAATCCGCTTCGTCAGCGGCCGTAACTACCAGATCAATGGGCGGAACGAAACCGGCACCCCCGTCGGGGAAGGCTTCAAATATGCTTCCGACACCAATCCGGTATTCCTCACGGTACCGGAAATCGAAGCCCTGAGCCGCCAGACCACATGATTCCCTACGGTCGACAATCCATCGACGACGCCGACATTGAAAGCGTCGTTGCGGTACTGCGCTCAGCGTGGCTGACTCAGGGGCCGGTGGTTCCGGCCCTGGAGGGAGCCTTTGCGAGACGCTGCGAAGTAAACTACGCGGTAGCCGTCAGCAATGCTACTGCCGCCCTGCATCTAGCTTGCACAGCCCTTGGCGTAAGGCCTGGCGACCACGTATGGACCAGCCCCAACAGTTTTGTTGCCTCCGCTAATTGCGCTCACTACTGCGGAGCCACCGCAGATTTCGTCGATATCGACCCGGTCACCCTCAACCTCAGCATTGCTAATCTCGAGGCCAAACTCAAAGTGGCGGCGGCCCAAAGAAAACTACCCAAGGTGATAATTCCCGTTCACTTTTCCGGCCGCACCTGTGACATGGCGGCCATAGCGCAGCTAGGACAACATTACGGCTTCCGCATTATTGAGGATGCATCTCATGCAGTAGGCGCCCTCTACGACGGAGAGCCGGTGGGAAATTGTCTCCATTCTGATATCACCATATTCAGCTTCCACCCGGTCAAGATCATCACCACCGGCGAAGGCGGTATGGCGCTCACCAACGACCCGGCCATTGCCACTCACCTGCAGCGCCTGCGCAGCCACGGCATCACCCGCGACCAGGACCTGATGCCAAGCCCCTGCGACGGCCCTTGGCACTATCAGCAGATCGAACTCGGATTCAACTACCGACTGACGGATATCCAAGCCGCGCTGGGACTAAGCCAGCTTCGTCGGCTTGATGAATTTCTCGCCCGTCGCCGATACCTGGCCCACCGCTATGCACAGATGCTGGATGGGCTACCAGTCAGACTTCCCATACCCAACAACGAATCTGCCTGGCATCTTTACCCAGTTCGCGTCGACGCCGTTCACCGCCGAGCCATCTTCGAAACCATGCAGGCGGCAGGGATCGGTGTTCAAGTGCACTACATTCCAATTCATCTGCAACCCTATTTCCGCCAACGGGGATTCAATCCCGGAGATTTCCCTGCAGCAGAGGCGTATTACAGCGAAGCCATATCGCTGCCGATCTATCCTGCGCTGACGGAGGGCGAGCAAGACAAGGTCTGCGTCATTTTGCGCAGAGCCCTCGGCGCCTAGAAAACGCTACCTACCCATACCCAGTTGCCGCAACTCAAGACAATGCGGAAAACTACCGCTATATTTGCATCATCGAAGTCCCCCGTCCTACTCATTCAAACTTGGTACGAACATGACAAAATCCTTTGCCACGGAACAAGAAGCCTTCTGGGCCGGTGAATTCGGCAACGCCTACTGTCAGCGAAATGACGACCGGTCCCTCGTCAGCCCCAATCTGTCCCTTTTTTCCCAGATCCTGCGGCGTACCATCGGCGTACGTAGTGCAATCGAGTTTGGAGCCAACATCGGTCTGAATCTCGTAGCCCTGCGGGCGCTGGTACCCGGCATCGAATTGGCTGCAATCGAGATCAACCCCAAGGCGGTCGATAAACTCTCATCGATCCCGGAACTAGACGTCCATGCGGCATCAATTCTCGAATTCAATACAAGCCGGACCTACGACCTCACCCTCATCAAGGGGGTATTAATCCATATCGATCCCGACAGCCTGAGCGAGGTCTACGACCGGCTCTACAAGAGCAGTTCACGCTACATCTGCCTTGCCGAGTACTACAATCCGACGCCAGTGGAAGTCTCCTATCGTGGCCATAGCCAGCGCCTCTTCAAACGAGACTTTGCCGGCGAAATGCTTGATCGCTTCCCTGATCTCTCCCTGGTCGATTATGGGTTTGCCTATCATCGCGATGCCAATTTCCCCCAGGACGACACGACTTGGTTCCTGCTGGAAAAACGCTGACAGCGGCGGCAGGCTCACGATGATCGTCGCCATCATTCCCGCCCGCGGCGGCAGCAAACGTATTCCGCGCAAAAATATCCGACCTTTCGCAGACAAGCCCATCATCGCCCATTCGATCGGCGCCGCCTTGGATGCGGGGATTTTTGACCGGATAATCGTTTCCACCGACGACGAAGAAATCGCCGCCGTCGCCCATTCTTGGGGTGCCGAAGCACCGTTCCTCCGGCCCCACCAACTAGCCGACGACCACGCCGGCACCAACGAGGTTGTGGCTCACGCTCTCGAATGGCTAGCCGCAGGCGGCACGCCGGCAACCCTGGCCTGCTGCATTTACGCCACCGCACCGTTCGTCACCGGCTACAACCTACGCCGGGGATTCGAGATATTGGAAGACTCCGGCAAGGAATTCGCCTTCTCGGTCACCAGCTTCGCGTTTCCCATCTTCCGCGCCATCCGGCTTCTGGCGGATGGCGGCGGCGTCGCTCCCTGCTTCCCAGAATTCATCGAGGCGCGCTCCCAGGACCTCGAAGAGGCTTACCACGACGCCGGTCAGTTCTACTGGGGGAAGACGTCTGCCTTCACCAACAGATTACCGCTCTTCGCCTCCCACTCCGCCCCCGTCATTCTGCCCCGGCATCTGGTCCAGGACATCGATACACTGGAGGACTGGGAACGGGCAGAACTGATGTATGCAGCCTGGCAAAGTCGGGCTGCCGACCAGGGATGAAATTCCTCATCCGGGCTGACTCCTCCACCAACATCGGCGCCGGGCATGTCGTCCGCTGCGCTACCCTGGCCGGCCAACTTCGGCTAAGCGGCCATGACACCACCTTTCTGAGCCGCCGGTGCCCTGGCAACTTGAATGACTGGCTCTCTGCAGCCGGCCACAAAGTTCTCGCCCTTCCCTCTGAATGGCACGACGAGCAAGCCGACGCCGCGGCCAGCCTGAATCTGCTCGGCGAGGAGGACTTTGATGGGCTGGTCGTAGACCACTACCACCTGGACACGGCCTGGGAAAAGCAGCTAGCTAACCGTGCCAGACGGACCATGGCCATCGACGACCTGGCGCGCCCCCACGCTGTCGATCTGTTGCTCGACCAAAACTTCCCCAACCAAGTGCAGGCCCGCTACCAGCAGGTCGTTCCCGCCACCTGCCGCCTGCTGCTCGGCCCGGCCTATGCCCTCGTCCGCCCAGAGTTCGCTGCTAGCCGCCCGGCAGCCCTTGCCCGCCGCCGAGGGCAACTGGAACGACTGCTCGTATGCATGGGCGGCTGCGATGCCGAAAACGAGACGACTAAGGTTCTTGCTGGCATTGCGCAATCGCGCCAGAGAGACCTCGCCATCGACGTCGTCATCGGGGCCGGTAACCCGCATCGCGCAGTCGTGGAAGCAGCCTGCCTCAAGCTTCCCAGGGTTCTGTTGCACGTCCAGACCAACCGCATGGCGGAACTGATGGTGGCGGCCGATTGCGCCATCACGGCCGGCGGCAGCACCACTTGGGAGCGCTGCACCCTGGGCCTGCCGGGTCTGGTCACCACGGTCGCCGACAACCAGATCGAGATCGCCCGTGCCGTCCACGACGCCCGAGGCCACGACCTGCTCGGCTGGTACGCAGACCTCGCCCCCTGGAACTACGCCTTAGCCCTCGACAATCTGACTGCAGACCATCTGTACCGCCTGTCGGCCGCCGCCGCCACCATCTGCGACGGACAAGGTGCGGCGCGGGTCGCCACCTGCCTGATAAACTGACCCCAGGAGACGCCATGCCTGAAATCCTCATCAACAACCGCCCCATCGGCCCCAGCCATCCGCCCTTCGTCATTGCCGAGGCCGGCATCAACCATAACGGCGAACTGGACAAGGCCCTGGCAATGATTACCGTCGCCAAATCAGCAGGTGCCGATGCGATCAAGTTCCAGACCTTCAAGGCCGAGGAATTTGTTGGCGATCCGGAGCAGACCTATACGTACCGCTCCCAGGGTAAGGAAGTGACTGAATCGATGCTGGCCATGTTCCGGCGCTACGAACTCGAACGCTCCTCCTGGTTCGCTATCAAGGCTGAATGCGAAAAACAGGGCATCACTTTCCTGTCCACACCCCAGAACCGAAGCGACCTGGACCTCCTGCTGGAAATCGGCATCGCTGCCGTCAAGGTCGGTTCCGATGATTTCACCAACCTGCCCCTGCTGCGCAGCTATGCGACAACCGGGCTACCACTCATCCTTTCCTGCGGCATGTCTGATCTCGGCGAAGTCTTCCGCTCCCTGGAGACCGTCGGCGCCCTTGATGGCTACCCGACTATCCTGCTGCTGTGCACCTCCCAGTACCCCACACCGCCGGAGGACGTAAACCTGCGCAAGCTCGTCACGTTTCAGGCCGCCTTCCCTTCACTGACTGTCGGCTTCTCGGATCACACGCAAGGGCCACTGGCTTCCTCCCTGGCTACGGCGCTGGGTGCCTCCGTCTTCGAGAAGCACTTCACTCTCGACCACGACCTGCCAGGCCCTGACCACTGGTTCTCCGAGAATCCGCAGGAACTATCCGCCTGGGTCGCTGCCATCCGCCAGTCCCATCGGATGCTGGGCTCGGCGACAGTTCGCCCGACTGCAGCCGAGCACTCGATGCGCCAGATCGCCCGTCGCAGCGTGGTGGCACTCAAAGACATCGCCGCAGGCCAGGCACTGACAACGGACAATGTTGCCCTGCGGCGCCCAGGAACGGGCTTGCCGCCAGAACTCTTCGATGCTGTCCTGGGCAAGACGGCAACCCGCGCCCTGACGCGCGGCGAGCCGCTGACCCTCGGAGATGTCGCCAAATGACCCCGGATGAATTCGCCCAGCACCTCGCGAACCTGACCCACATGCCGCGCAACCCTTATCACCCGTTCGTCTGGATCAACGGGGAGCCAGAAATTGGTGAGGGGGTCTATATCGGCGGATTTTCCGAAATTAATGCCAAGGGAGCCCGGGTGAGCATCGGCGACAGCTGCGACATCGCCTCCTTTGTCTCGATTAATTGTGCCGATTCCCACAAGCGCTGCATCGGCCTGCAGGAAGCCATCGAGCGCGCCGACATCGTCATCGAGGATCACGTCTTCGTCGGTTCCCACTCCTTCATTGGAGGCGGTGCAAGTATTGGCCATCACTCGGTCATCGCCGCCGGCACGATCGTCGGCACCGAGCCGATCCCGCCCTATTCGCTCGTTTCGGGCAACCCGATGCAAATCCGGGCCGGGTACTATCAGATCCGGCAGGACCATCACGAGGCCGAATCTTGATCGTCAGCATTCATCAACCCGCTTACCTTCCTTGGCTGGGCTATTTCGACAAGATCGCCAGCAGCGACTCACATGTTTTTCTCGACAATGTTCAACTGGAAAAGCGAGGCTTCACCCATCGCAACCAGATCAAGACGCCGCAGGGTCCGTTATGGCTGACCATCCCGCTGCACACACACGGTCATCGCGAGTCCCATCTCGGCGCCACGCTGATTGCGGAAGAGGGAGATTGGCGGGGCAAGCACCTCAAATCGATCGCCCAGAACTACGGCAAGGCCCCTTTTTTCACCCAGCGGTTTCCACGCCTCGAAAACTGGTACGAACAGAGCAACGGCATTTCCGGCCTGGCTGAACTCTGCTTCTCTCAATTACGTTTCTGGCTCGACGAGTTCGACATCGGGACCCGCATCGTGAAATCCAGCGAGATGGCTAGCTCTGGCTGCAAATCTGACCTCATGCTCGCCCTGTGCCGGGAACTGGGAGCCACCACATATATCTCCGGGGCCCTCGGAAAGAATTACCTGCAGGAGGCGGATTTCACCGCTGCCGGCATCGGCGTCATCTACCAAAACTACGCCCACCCCACTTACGCTCAGTTATATGGCGATTTTCTGCCGGCCATGTCAATCGTTGATTATTGGTTCAACAATCCGAATACCCAACTTTTCAAAGGCACATCATGACCTTCTCTCCCGAATGGGATCAGCTTTACCGTGAAAGCGCCCACATGAGCATCTGGCCCTGGTCAGACCTCGTGTCTTATGTGAACCGGTACGCGAAACCCAAAAACGGCTATCAGCGTGTCCTGGAACTCGGTTGTGGTGCGGGGGCCAATATTCCCTTTTTCATCAGGCTGGGCGTCGACTACAGCACCGTTGAAGGCAGCCCGGCCATTGTCGAGCAACTGCGGGAACATTATCCTGCCTTGAGCGAACGAATCCGGATCGGCGACTTCACCCGAGAATACCCGTTCCCCGGCCCTTTTGACCTGATTGTCGACCGCGGCTCCCTGATCCACAACACCACCGCCGGCATCCGTAGCGGCCTGGCTCTGGCTTTCCAGCACCTGCGCCCGGGGGGGAAGTTCATCGGCATCGACTGGTTCTCCAGCGCCCACGGCAGCGCTACCCTCGGCGCCCCGGCCGACAGCCATACCCGGACTGATATCGATAGTGGCCATCTCGCTGGCACCGGCAACGTCCATTTCTGCGATCGCGAGCACCTAGAAGAATTGTTGCAGCAGACCGGCTTCCGCATTGAGCGGTTGGAGCACAAGCAATACGATGTATTCACCCCTGCCAGCGAGCGTTTTGCCTGGTGGAATTTCGTGGCGGCCAAACCATGAGCGCCCCCCGGACCGAACTGGACGGAAAACGCATTGCCGTTATCGCTGCCCACCCCGACGACGAAATTCTTGGGTGCGGCGGCACCATTGCCCGGCACATTGCCGCTGGCGCCACCGTCAACGTGCTCATCGTCGCTGAAGGAGTAACGAGCCGGACACCGCAGCGCCAGCCGAAAGAACATGTATCGAACCTGCAACATCTGGCCAGCAGCGCCCAGGTTGCCCATCAGATCGTCGGCACCAGCCAGCTCACGCTGCTCGACTTCCCCGACAACCGCCTGGACAGCGTCGATTTCCTCGATATCGTCAAGGCGGTCGAGACCTTCATCGAAGCGACCGCCCCCGACACCGTCTACACCCACTTCCCCCACGACCTGAATATCGATCACCGGCTGGTGAGCGAAGCTGTGCAAACCGCCTGCCGCCCGCAACCAGGGTCGGGAATTCGCAAGATTCTGTTCTTCGAAGTACCGTCAAGCACGGGGTGGCGGATGGCTGGCCCGGCGGCAAGCTTTGCTCCGAATTATTTCATCGACATCGAAGCAACGCTAAAAAAGAAACTGGAAGCTCTAGCGGCCTACAGCCAAGAAATGCGGCCTTGGCCTCATGCACGCTCGCTGGAGGCCTCCGAACACCTAGCCCGCTGGCGTGGTGCCAGCGTCGGAACATCGGCAGCGGAAGCCTATGTCCTCGGGCAATACCTCGCCTAACACTCATCGCTGCTAGCCAAAAACTTCGAGCCGACTAGCAGAATAGTCGCATCAATCCAGCTTGAACCGGCTTCGGATATCTTGTGCCATCACTGAGAATATCTCCCCCCAAGACTGATTCCACTTACGCGGGTAACGCAGAAGCTGCCTGAACCAGAGATCCCGCCTGCGCCCCAAACAGGACCAATCGAAAAAGGTGGTAGCCAAGCATGTCGGTGTCCCGACTGCAGCCGCCAGCATGGAGACTGAGGTCGGCGCCGATATAACCAGATCAAGCTGGGACATCAAAGCGGCAGCCTCGTCCAAGTCGTCGAACATGTCGACTTCTTGAAAATTCAAGACGTCCTTTCCAAACAAGCTCTTTGCCTCCGCCAGTTCACTTTCGCAGCGATCGTATTGCAGATTGACAAGCCGAACACCTGGCAGTGCGAATATTTCCCCCCATTCGCTCAGCTTGGAATACGAGAGGTCGCGCCTTCCCTTCGATATCATGCTGCGCCAGCAGATGCCGACCTTTATCTCATCACCGGACGCACGTAGACGATCACGCCAGTAACTTGCCCTGAGCGGGTCAACGCGCAGAATCTCCCTCGGTGGTTTAGGGAAAGAAGCGAAGTTCGGGCGCCGGAATAAAGGCAAACTCCCTCCTGAACAATGGCAATCAAGTCCGTTTTGCCCCAAAGGATGGAGTTCTTTCAAATTGCGAGCCACCACCACCGCACCCGGAAAAGAACGGCGAAGCAACGGCAATAGCTTGCGGTCACATTCAAGGACAACAGCCTCTGCCTCATCGATAATTTCCTGAAAAAGCGTGGCAAAGAAAACCACATCTCCCACCCCTTGGTCTTGCCATATGAAGATCCTTTTGCCAGCCAGGGACTCTCCCCTCCACGCTGGCAGGGAAAATGATTTGCCGCGGTCACTGGATTGACGATGCTCGTAATACCGCCATCCTTCTTCAAGATTTCCCTGACGCAGGAGAATCTGGGCCAGATTCTGTTGGGCCAAGCCCACATCCTCGGAGTGGCAACCCAACTCAACCGCCCGCACCCCATGACGGGCAGCCAGCCTGAATTGACCCGTTTCCTGATAAGCCAGGGCCAGATTGGCATGAACCCGAAACTCGTCGGGCAAGCTGGTTTCGATCAGCCGGTATTGACTGATGGCTGCAACCACCTGTTCGAGATGCAGCAAAGCATTACCAATACCGACTTGACATGGAATGGAGTTCGGATCTAGCTCCAACCCTTTTTCATAATATCTCTTGGCTTCGTCATAGCGATTCATATGGAACACAGCCTCACCCAACTGCACCCAGGCATCTGGACGCTGGCCATCAATCGCCAGCGCTCCACGGAACGCCTCCTCCGCCGAGGAATACTTGCTTCCACGCAGACAGGCAACGCCGAGGCCGAAAAGTGCTTCCCAATACTCAGGGTCCGCGGCCAGCGCCTGACGGTAGAAGGTCTCTGCCGCAGCAAAATCCTTCTGCTCAAGGGCTATGGCCGCCAGTCCAGTCAAAGCTCCACGGTGCCAGCCATCGACCTGCAACAAGGCCTCAAACTCAGGAATGGCCGCCATGAACTGCTTCTGCAAGCGCAGTGTCTCAGCCAAGCCCAGTCGAGCATCACTGCTTTGGGGGTCAACTAGCAGGACTTCTCGAAAGGATGAAACTGCTTCTTCCAATTGCCCCAAATTTTTATATACCTCGCCCTTCATGAGCCAGGCCTCTCTGGATTTTGGATCTAGAAACACAGCCTCCTGCAACGGCGCCAGAGCCTCCCCATAACGCCCAGCACCGGCCAATGTCGCCGCCAAGTTGATACGACCATCCCTACTGCCCTTGTCCCGGTCGCACGCCATCTTCAAGATATCGATCGCCTGATCTATCCGACCCAGACGACGATAAACCTCCCCTAGGTTGACGAGAACGGCCACATCACCCAATCCGTCGGCGCGAGCCTGCTCAAGGAAGATGGCTGCAAGCTCCAGATCACCGATGCGCATGGCCAACACACCCAAGCCAAACCAAGCCTCGCCACATTCTGGATGGTCAACCACAATCCCCTGATAAAGCTCACCTGCTTCCTCCAGTCTCCCTTGCTCGTCTAAGCTTCGAGCCTTGGACAGACGGATAGAGAGCTTTTCTTTTGGCGCGGCAACCATGCCGAACTCCTTGCAAATTTGATGCTGGGAATACTCGTTTCCGGACACTTAAAACGTCAACAAAAATTTTCTAAAGTTCTGCGATGAGGTGCCGTAAATGAATTCAAGGGACGAAACCCGAGTCCCGCACCAGCCCCAAGGGCCAGCCAAGCGGGAATAGACATCAGGACACAACTGGAGATCATCATGGCACAAGTAATCAACACCAACGTCGCTTCGCTCAACGCACAACGCAACCTGCTTTCATCTAAAGGCGATCTGAGCCAAGCTCTGCAACGCCTATCTTCCGGCCTGCGCGTCAATAGCGCCAAGGACGATGCGGCGGGCCTCGCTATTGCCGAACGAATGAAGTCTCAGTCCATGGGCATGAACGTCGGTATCCGCAACGCCAACGACGGCATTTCGATGATGCAGACCGCCGAAGCCGGCCTTGGCGTCATGGCCGGCCACCTGCAGCGAATGCGCGAACTGGCCACTCAAGCCTCTTCCGGCCAGTACTCCGATACCGACCGCAGCAAGCTTGATGCAGAATTCCAGCAATTGCAGAGTGAAGTCGCACGTGTCGCCACTTCTACGAAATTCAATGGCAAGGCGATCATCGCTGGAAGCGCGGGCAGTTACACCTTCCAGGTTGGTGCCGCAAACGCAACTACTGATCAGATTAGCGCTACCACCTCCGACCTTTCGACTGTTTATAGTGGTAGTGCGATCGCCACATCAGCGGGGGCCGTATCTGCAATGGATGCTCTTTCTACTGCTATCGATACGCTGAATACCTCCCGGGCCAATCTCGGCTCCTACCAGTCCCGTTTCGAAGGCGTTATCTCCGCCCTGTCGGCCTCCGTGGAAAATACCGATGCCGCTCGTAGCCGGATCATGGATACTGACTATGCAGCTGAAACAGCTAAGTTGTCCCGCGCCCAGATCCTGCAACAAGCTGGTACCGCCATGCTGGCGCAAGCCAACGCCCTACCGCAGAACGTACTGTCTCTGATCCAGTAATGGAATAGGAGGGCTGCCCGCCAAGGTAGCCAAGAAGGGCGCGTCAGCGACATCGCTGTCGCGCCCCTTTTCCATGCAACGGGAGCAAGGCAATGAACATTCAATCTATCGGCAGTCCCCAGTTCGCCATACCAAAACCCCTAACCACAGGACAGGGGGCTTCCATTGTTCAGCCCCCCCCCCTGAACAACCTAAAAATCTCAAATCCAAAAGAAAAAGAGACACCCGAAGAACTGCAAGGCGCAGTCAGTGCGGTCAATGATTTCGTTAGCAACCTAAACAACTCCCTGCGCTTCAGCATAGATGAAGATACGGGCAATACAATCGTCAAGGTCGTCGACGTGACAACCAAGGAAGTCATCAAGCAGATTCCCTCCGAGGAAATGGTCGCTATTGCCAAGGCACTGGATAAACTTCAGGGAATGCTTCTCCATCAAAAGGCGTAAACTGCCGAAATTGAATTCAGGAGGTTGGCCATGGCAACCGTTACATCACTCGGCGTAGGTTCCGGCCTTGATCTAGAAGGTTTGGTGACGCAACTGATAGCTGCAGAGCGGCAACCGGTGACCGCCCTTCAGACCAAAGAAACGGCTGTCAGCACCAAAATCTCAGCGCTCGGCTCGCTGAAAAGCAAGCTGGCCGACTTGCAGACTGCCGCCAAGGATCTGATGCCAACTACCGGCCAGGCAGCATTGAGCAAGTTCGCCAGTTTCGCGGCCACCGTCACCGATGCCACCATTGCCTCTGCAACCGCCTCCACCGGTGCTGTCGCTGGAAGCTACTCACTGAACGTAAGCAAACTGGCCCAGGCTCAGCGTTTCGTCTCTTCCGCCCCCCCCGCTCTGAGCCCCGCTGCCGGTGACACCCTCTCCTTCAGCTTCGCCACCGATGGTACGACCCGCAATAAAACCATTACTTTGGACAGCACCAACGCCAGCCTCACCGGCCTGCGCAACGCGATCAATGATGCAAACATGGGAGTTTCCGCTACCATCGTCAATGGTAGCAACGGTGCTCAGTTGATCCTGACCGGAAGTGAGGGGCTGGACAACGAGATAACCCTAGGGGGCTCCCTCGCTTCTGCCCTGACGCAAACTGTCGCCGCTCAGGATGCCGAGTTTGAACTCAACGGCATTGCTGCCACCAGCAGCACCAACAAGGTTAGCGATGTACTGGATGGCGTCACACTGACTCTGACCAAACTTGGGTCGACAACGATCACAGTCACACAGGACAACACCACGGGGCTTACCACAGCACTAAATAGCTTCATCGATAAGTACAACGCAGCCAACACCCTGATGAAAACTCAGGGGGCCTATGACGAAAGCACCAAAAAAGCCGGCGCCCTGCAAGGCAACAGCACCCTGCGTGACACTCAAAGTGCTTTACGCAATCTCTTGTTCGGAACCACGGCAGGGGGAACCACCAAATATCAGCGCCTTTCCGACCTTGGTATTTCGGTCCAATCGGATGGCTCTCTGAAGCTCGACTCTAGCAAGCTGAGCACAGCCCTGACCGCTGATGCCAACGGCGTGGCGAATCTGGTAGCAAAAGCCGGCACGGCCTTCAGCGCCAGGCTTGAGTATGTCGTCGGCAGTTCAGGCAGCATCCAGATTGCCACCGACAGTGCAAACCGGATACTGAAAGACTATAAGGATCGGGAAGCTACTCTCGAACGGCGCCTGGTCACCATCGAAGCCCGTTATCGCAAGCAGTTCTCGTCCTTGGATACCATGTTGGCCAACCTGAACAAGACCAGCAGCTACCTGACCCAACAACTGTCCAGCCTACCCGGCGCATCTTCCAGCAATTAGGATCATCAATGTTCGGACTCCCTCGCAGCCCCGCAGCCACCTACGCCAGGCTTGGCGTAGAAACTTCGGTTCAGACGGCAAACCCACACCAACTCGTCGCCCTGCTCTTTGATGGCGCCCGGGCTGCGATCTCTATGGCACGCTTGTCCATGGAACAAAACAAGGTAGATTCGAGGGGCACCTCAATTTCCAAGGCCATCGACATCATCAGCAATGGCCTGCAGGTAAGCCTGGACCTTCAAAGCGGTGGCGACTTGGCAGCCAAGCTAAATGCGCTGTATAGCTATATGACGCTCCGCCTGATACATGCCAATGCCAACAATGATCGCCAGGCGTTGGAAGAGGTCGATAACTTGCTCGGTGAGATTCAAAGCGCCTGGATCGAAATCGCGGACAAGGTCCGCCAGCCCTCCGCTACGGTTTAATCAATGGATCGGCTAGCCTGCCTGCAAGCTATCGCGAACACCAGCGAAGAGATGCTAGCCGCAACCCGCGGCTCCCAATGGGAATTGCTACAGGCTCTGGAAACCAGACAACGGGAGTACGTCACCCACCTTGCCCCACTATCAACCTCAGCTGATAGAGGTACTGAAAACCGCCTTATCCGGGCGATTCTGGACAACCACTCGGCGATTACAGCCTTAATTCAGCCACTACACCAGAACACAAAAACACTACTGGAAGCCTTTTCAGAATCAGCCGGCACTGAAAAATGATTCCCGCCGACGTCGCCAGCGCCCTGCGGCTGAACCTGCCTGACCAGCATGCCTTAACCAGTGGGCAAACACAGCCTGTAGCAGCAACCTCGAAGATTAACGATGTCCTCAGCGACCTCGTACCGGGCCAGCGGGTTCTGGCCGAGATACAGGCATTGATGCCGAACGGCACTTACCGCGCCGTTGTGGCCCAGCGTGACGTTACTTTGGCACTGCCTTTTTCTGCCAAACCAGGCGATAGCCTTGAGCTTGAGGTGGTGGAAAATGAAGGCAAGGTTACGCTAGCAGTTGTAGCGAATCGTGGTGGTAGCGCTACGACTGCTAGCGAGTCTGTATCGACCAGTTTAAGCAACACAGGCAAGCTCATTGGCGATTTAATGAGCAACATTGACGAGCATGGAGGAAGAGCCCCTCCGGCATCACTCAACAGCAGCCAGGCCTTGGTCGAAAGCATGCCCAAAACAGCTGCAGACCTAGTGCCACTACTAAAACAAGCGCTAAGCGAGAGTGGTATGTTCTATGAGGCACATCAGGCGCGCTGGGTGGCAGGGGAGTTCCCTACTGAAGCACTCAAGCAGGAACCACAGGGAAAATATCCTGCCGCTCAGATCACGGATCAAAACGTCTCAAAAATCGCGAGCTCCAGCAATCCAGAGCAATCGACAATATTACCTTCCATGAAGGAGTCGGCGGCTGGCGGTCTCGTTCCCCGCGATTTGATGCCGATTGTCCAGCAACAGCTCGACGGCCTGGCCAACCAGAATTTTGCCTGGCAAGGCCAGGTCTGGCCGGGGCAACAAATGCGCTGGGAAATTGGTGAGAACCTGGACGACTCGCGCTCATCCAGCGTCGAAGAAATTCAGCGCTGGCAAACGCGCCTGAAACTCTCCCTGCCCTTGCTGGGCGATATCAACGTCGCCCTTAATCTGAGAGCGGGCGGGGAGGTCAGTATCGCCGTGACTGCCGGCTTGGAAAGCAGCGAAACTCGCCTGCGTGACGAGGCCATGCAGTTGCGCCAGCAATTTGAAGCGGCCGGTCTGAACTTAACCGAGCTACAGGTTCTGCATGGCGAAGCCGCCGAGTGACGCGACCCGCGAGGCGATTGCCCTCGCCTATAGCCAAACCGATGCCGCACCACGCGTGGTGGCCAAGGGCAAAGGCCTGATCGCCGAACAGATCATCGCCCGCGCCAGGGAACATGGCGTTTATGTGCATGAGTCACCCGAACTCGTTGCGTTGCTCACCCAGGTAGACCTCGACGAACACATACCGCCGCAGCTGTATATCGCTATTGCCGAACTGCTGGCCTGGCTTTATCGGATCGAACACGGCGGCTCTGCAACGGAGCAGCCTCGTTAAGTTTCTTCCGGCAACAGTAGGCTGCCGATGGATTACCATAACGGAATTCGCACATCGATTGCCCCGAATGCTTTCCGTCCAAGAAGACCAGCCCAACCCGGATTTCGAGATCGACCATCCGGAAGAATATGCCCAGTATTTCCTGACCACCCCGAGAGAGATTTCTTTCTACCTCAATCTTCTGGTCAAGCGCGGCAGCCTGCTCACGGCACATATCGATGACGGAAAAGAGTTTTTTCTGACGACCGTTATTGCGGTCGATGATGAAAAACAAGCCATTTTCCTCGATCTTGCACAGGCGAATGAACTCAACAACGCGACAAAAAATGCTCGCCAAATCACCCTGACGGCCAATCTCGACCGAGTCAAGATTCAATTCCGGCTTCCGCCGATGACGGAACAACTCGTCTCCGGGAGGAAAGCATTGGCGGCGCCTTTACCACCGACAATCCTGCGATTGCAGCGCCGGGAGTTTTTCCGCCTTGAGCCGTCATTGACCCACCCGGTTCTTTGTCAAATTGCCATGGCACAGCCGGATGGCTCACTGAAGACGTTTGAATGGAGCGTTGCCGACATCAGCGGCGGCGGTCTCAGCCTGAATGCCCCGACCAGCCTGGCTGACGACTGCCAGCGAGATACCCTGTTCAAGAATAGCCGGCTGGATATTCCCGACGAGGGCGTGTTGCTGGTCAATTTACGCGTCAGAAAAACAGTCGAGTTTTCTGCAGAAAATGGACTGCACCATTTGCGGGTTGGTTGCGAATTCGTTGAGTTACCGGGTTCCCGGCTAGCCATGATCGAGCGCTACATCGCCCGCATCGAACGCGAGCGCAAGGCCCGCGACTCGGGATTGGCGGATTAAACCTGCATGTTCATCACGTCCTGATAGGCCGTGACGAGCTTGTTGCGCACTTGAACCATTTCCTGGAAGGAGACGCTGGCAGTCTGCAGGGCAATCATGACCTCATGCAGGTTCTGGTTGGTATCGCCGGCGGCAAGTTTTTCCGCCATCAGGTCTGCCTGCTGCTGGGTTTGATTCACCTTGTCGATGGACCCCTGCAGAATCTGGGCGAAGTCGGCACCACCTGCTGCTGGCGCACTCGTCTCTGCCGCCTTGCCGGTAGCCTGCGCCGCGGTCGTACGCAGCGTGCTCAACATTTGCTCAATTCCTAGCGTATCCATTTTCAGCTCCTTAAACCCTGGGATTAAACAAGCAATTCTCAGGCCAGAATCAGTCCTGGAAATGCCCTTCATCCCGGTACTGCTGCAACTTGTAGCGCAAGGTGCGCTCTGAAATCCCCAGTCGCTCAATGGCCTTTTTGCGGGAACCACCCACCTCGGCCAAGGTACGCAGGATATGCTCGCGCTCCAAGTCTTTCATATTATCGACTTTTTCTTTGGCTTCCGTTAGCCCCGCCGCTGGCGAAACTGCTGGTACAGACGCTGTGTTTTCGCTACAGGGGCGAGGAGCGAGATTCAGGGTTTCCGGGCCGATGCTGCTCCCTGCCGCCATGATCAAAGCCCGCTGAATCACATTTTCCAGCTCGCGCACATTGCCAGGCCATGAATGCGCCCTCAGCGCGGTTTCTGCCTCGGGTGTCAGCGTCATGCCGGTCCGCCCGAAGCGCCCACCATGTTCGACGACAAAATGCCGGGCAATCGGCACGATGTCTTCCCTTCGTTGTCTCAAGGACGGAATGGCAACCGGGAAAACATTCAGGCGGTAATACAGATCCTCCCGAAAGACGCCCTTGGCAACGGCCTCAGCCATATCGCGGTTGGAGGTGGCGATGATCCGGATATTCAGGGCGACCGGCTTCTTGCCTCCAACCCGCTCCACCTCACGTTCCTGCAAGACACGCAGCAGCTTGGCCTGCAGGCTCATCGGCATTTCGGTCACTTCATCGAGCAGCAACGTGCCATCCTGAGCCTGCTCGAACTTGCCTGCCTGTGCTTGCTGGGCGCCGGTAAAGGCGCCCTTTTCATAACCGAACAAGGTCGCCTCAAGCAGGCTGTCGGGAATCGCCGCGCAGTTGATGGCAACGAAAGGGCCGTTCTTGCGGGCCGACTGACGATGAATGAAGCGAGCGACCACTTCCTTGCCAACCCCGGATTCGCCAGTCAGCAACACCGTGGCATCGGTCTGGGCAACACGCTGGGCAATGGAGAACAACTCCCGGCTGGCCGGATCGATCGCCACGACACCGGCACCGTCATCGGACGCGGGCAATTCGTACTTGTTGATATGGGCGAGCAATGCCTGCGGCTCAAAAGGCTTGAGCAAAAAGTCGCAAGCACCTGAGCGCATGGCATCGACAGCCTTATCCACCTCGGCGTAGGCTGTCATCAGCACGACCGGCAAATGCGGCAGACGAAGGCGGATTTCCTTGAGCAAGGTAATGCCATCCATCGGCATCATGCGAACATCACTGACAACGATGGAAAAAGCCTGCTCCGCCAGCACCTTGAGCGCAGCTTCGCCGCCATCAACGGCAACGCAAGGGCGCCCGGCCAGTTCCAGCGTATCGGCAATTGCTTCACGCAGACTGGGGTCATCTTCGACCACCAGAATTGGCAAATTATGTTCAGCCATTGTTTTCTGTTCCGCCCTCTGCTGACCCGACCGGCAGGGTCATAACGAACTCGGCACCAGCGCCGGATTCGGAAAAAAGTTCGATTGCGCCGCCATGCGCCCGAGCCACACCCAGCGCAATGGCCAACCCAAGGCCGGTACCCTGCCCCTTGGTCGTAAAAAATGGTTCAAAAATACGGGCCTGCGTTTCACGAGAGATACCAGGACCGCTGTCGCTCACACCAATGGCAATCAGATCACCGCGCCGCTTGCCGGTCAGGCAAATTTTGCCGCCTGCCGGGGTGGCCTGCATGGCGTTCTCCAGCAGATTGACCAGCGCCCCGAACAGGGCCTTGCGACTACCGACAATGATTGCGCCTTCACAATCGTCTACGACAGCAAATTCCAAACCATGCTCGCGCATCAGCGGCTCGACGGTTTGCGCCGCCTCCGCCAGCAGATCACCCGCCTCGATGACATCGCGCCCGATGCTCTCGCCGCGGGCGAACAACAGGACATCCTGAATCAATCGCTCCAGGCGGCGCAACTGGCCTGTCGCCTTTTCTGAAAACCGTGCACGCGCCTCATCCGCCACACCTGGCTGGCCGAGATTCGAGGTATAGAGGAGTGCGGCAGCGAGGGGGGTACGCAGCTGATGGGCCAGCGAAGCAGCCATCTCGCCCATTGCCGCTAGCCGCTGGTTACGCTCAAGTTCGGTTTTCATTCGATGTGCTGCGGTCACATCGTGGATTAGCAGGATTTTCCCGCCCGCCGACGGCAAGGCACTTTCAGCGATCGACACCCGGCCATCGCCGATCAGCCACTCGCCAACGGTCAGCGTCGGCTCCAGGTGGGCACGGGCAACATCGCCCCAGTGCTGACCAATCATCTCAGCACCAAATATCGCCATCGCAGCGGGATTCACCGCAGCCACCACCGCTGCAGCATCAAGCAGGACCACCCCGGCCGGCAAGGCGTCAAGCAAGGACGACAAGCGTTCGGAAAGCGCCTCTTTCTCCTGATATTGCCGCCGTAACTCGCCGTTGGCGACCGCCAATTCCTCGGTCAGCGAGGTGACCCGGGTCTGCAAGGCCTCATATGCCTGCGTCAACTCAGCCGAAACCTGGTTGAACATGGCAAAAGCCCGCTGTAACTCGGCGGTCTTGGTGTCGGAATCTGGCGTCACGGGTCTGGCCTGTACGGCTAACATCGAAAAAGATAGGGTGAATTCAGCGCGGGTAATAGTAGAATATTTCTAGGAAAATTTGGCTTCTCAATTGATTCTTCTTCTGTTTACCGTAATTCGACCGAGCATTAATGGCAGCAACGACTGAGACGACAGCAGGGAACGCACCGGAAGGAAACCCGGTGGACCGTCTGCGCGAGGCATTCAACCGACTCGGCAGCCAGCAGAAGATCGTCTTGATGGTGGCTATTGCTGCGCTCATTGCATTGGTCGTGGGCGCTATCCTGTGGAGCCGCCAGCCTGACTGGAAGGTGCTCTTCTCGAATCTCACGGAAAAGGATGGCGGTTCCATCGCAGCCGTTCTCGAGCAGCAAAACGTCCCTCACCGTTACAGCGATAGCGGCGCCTTGCTCGTGCCTTCGGAACGCGTCCATGAGGTTCGCCTGAAACTCGCTTCGCAAGGCCTTCCACGAGGTGGCATGGTCGGCTTCGAGTTGATGGAAAACCAGAAATTCGGGGTCAGCCAGTTCGCTGAGCAGGTCAATTACCAGCGCGGCCTTGAAGGCGAACTGGCGCGGACCATCCAGTCGATTGCATCGGTGCAGTCGGCTCGCGTTCACCTGGCCATTCCCAAACCGTCGGTATTTGTTCGCGAAGAGCAAAAACCGACCGCTTCGGTCATGCTCAACCTCTACCCCGGCCGTACGCTCGATGGAGGACAGATTGCCGGCATCACGCACCTGATATCGTCCAGCGTCCCCCAGTTGCCAGCCTCGAATGTGACGGTACTCGACCAGAGCGGCGCCCTGCTGTCGCAACTGAAGAGCAAGCTTACCGAGGCAGGACTGGACCCGACGCAAATCAAGTACGTGCGCGATGTCGAAAACAGCATCATCAAGCGTATCGACGAAATTCTCAGCCCGCTGCTGGGCAGCGACAATTTCAAGGTACAGGTCGCAGCCGACATCGATTTTTCACAAACCGAACAAACGGCCGAAAGCTACCGCCCAAACAACACGCCGGAAAGCAGCAGCATCCGCAGCCAGCAAAACAATGAAACCGCCAGCGTCAATCAGGCCGCAGGCGGCGTTCCTGGTGCGCTGACCAACCAGCCCCCGGTGCCGGCCACTGCGCCGCTGACGCAACCGGCAACCGGCACGACTCCAGGCCAGCCGGCCAAAGCCGGCGAGCCACAGGGCAAGATCGACGCCGCAGGGGTAACCGCCCCGCTCAATGCTGCCGGACAACCGATCAACACCAGCAAGAACGCGACGATCAACTATGAACTGGACAAGACCATCCGCCACACCCGGCAGGGGATGGGCAATATCCGGCGTCTTTCCGCGGCAGTCGTCGTCAATCATCGCAAGGATGTCGACAAGACGGGCAAGCCGATGACCAAGGCAGTTCCTGACGCTGAAATGAAGCAGATCAACGAATTGGTTCGCGAGGCAATGGGGTACACCAAGGAACGCGGCGATACGCTGTCGGTGGCCAACGCCCCATTTACCGCCATCGACAAGAGCGAAAACGAGCTACCGATCTGGAAAGACCCGGAGAGCGTTTCTTACGCCAAGGATATTCTCAAGTTCCTGCTGATCGCCGCCATCGTTGCCTTCCTCTACCTGAAGGTTATCCAGCCGTCCCTGAAAACCATGTTCCCGCCGCAGCATGAAGGCGACAGACGTGCGGGCGATGGCGCAGGAGGCGGTGCAGGCGGGATATTCGGTGGCACGCTCGGCAGCGACGAAGAAGCTGGCGAAGACGGCGCAACCCAGGTGCATATCGATCACTATGCCGTGAAGATCCAGAAGGCCAGGGATTTTGCCGCGAAGGATGCGAAGGCAGTAGCCAACATTATCAAGGACTGGATGGGCGTCAATGGCAACTAGCCCGGAAGAAGGCCTCGAAAAGAGTGCCACGCTACTCATCGCACTGGGTGCCGATCACGCCGCAGAAGTCCTCAAGCAACTGGGGCCGCGCGAGGTGCAGAAGCTTGGTCACGCCATGGCATCGCTCAAGTCTGTCCCACGGGCCAAGGTAGAGGCCATCCTGGACGAATTTCAGAAGATCGCCGAGGAACATTCGGCCATGCACGTCGATACCGATGATTACATCCGCTCGGTGCTGACCAAGGCGCTCGGCGACGACAAGGCATCGAACCTTATTTCGCGCATCCTGCAAAGCGGGGAAACCTCCGGCATCGAGGGCCTGAAGTGGATGGATGCCGGAACGGTAGCCGACCTGATCAAGAACGAGCACCCGCAGATCATCGCCACCATTCTGGTGCACCTCGAGCACGATCACTCCAGCGAAATCCTCAACCACTTCACCGAACGCTTGCGCAACGACGTCGTGCTGCGGATCGCCACGCTGGAAGGCATCCAGCCCACCGCCCTGAAAGAGCTGAACGACGCGATGGCGCGCATTCTGGCCGGCTCCACCAGCGTCAAGCGAACAGCGATGGGCGGGGTGCGGACGGTTGCCGAAATTCTCAACTTCATCGGCACAGCCAATGAAACCTCGGTCGTCGACGCCATTCGCGAGTACGACCCCGATCTCGCCCAGAAGATTCTCGACGAAATGTTCGTATTCGAGAACCTGATGGATATCGACGATCGTTCGATCCAGCTGATCCTGCGCGAAGTTCAGTCCGATTCGCTGATCCTGGCTCTCAAAGGCGCCTCGCCGGAACTGCGCGAGAAAATCTTCAAGAACATGTCGCAACGTGCCGCCGAAATGCTGCGCGAAGATCTCGAATCCAAAGGCCCGGTTCGCCTTTCCGAAGTCGAGGCCGAACAGAAGGAAATCCTCAAGGTCGTCCGTCGCCTTGCCGACGAAGGACAAATCGTCCTCGGTGGCGCCGGTGGCGAGCAGATGGTCTGATTCCGCCCTGAACCATGATCATTCCCAAAGAGGAACTCACCCACTATCAGCGCTGGCAGGCCGGATCTTTCGATGCCAAGCCCCAGGCAGTCGCCGAGACACGGACGCCGTCACCCGACGTTCATGCCCCTCCCGCCCAGGAGCTACCAGCGAGCGAAGAATTCAAACTGCCAACCGCCGAAGACATCGAGCGGATGCACGAAGAAGCTCGCAACACGGGCTATCAGGCCGGCTTTGAAGAAGGACAGGTGGCTGGCGAACAACAAGCCCGCGAAATCGCCGAAGCCCGGGCGCAGCACTTTCTCTCCCTGATCGGCAATCTGAAAAATTCGGTCGCCGACCTGGAACAAACCGTCGCCGAACAACTGCTCGCGCTGGCCATTGAAATCGCCGCTCAAGTCACCCGCAGCGCCATCAATATCAAGCCCGAGCTGCTGCTGCCGGTGATTCGTGAAGCCGTGAGTTCCTTGCCGATGCACCACGCCCACGTTGTGGTGCGCTTGAACCCGCTGGATATCGAGCATGTGCGCGCCGAAGCAGGTGAGCAACTTGCCCAGATCGGTGCTCAACTCATTGAAGACAGCTCGGTATCCCAGGGCGGATGCCTCCTGCAGGCGGGGGCCAGCGAAGTCGATGCCACCATCGAAACCCGCTGGAAGCGGGTTCTTGAAGCAATTGGAACAGAGCCTCAGGAATGGCTGAACCCCTGACCCCCTGCGAGTTGCCTGACCACCCGACGCGCTGGAACAGCTTTCTGCAAAATTGCGGCACGGCGGCCAGTAATTCCCAGCCGCTTTGGCCGGTTGGACGTCTGACTCGAATCAACGGTCTGGTCATGGAAGCGGCCGGCCTGAAGCTTCCGCTCGGCAGCACCTGCAAGATTTACCCGTCCAGTGGCGCACCGATTGAAGCCGAAGTCGTTGGCTTTGCCGGCGAAAAACTTTACCTGATGCCGTCCGACGACGTGTATGGGCTTGCTCCGGGCTCCAAGGTGGTCGCCGTCGAATCGCCCAATGCGCTGCCGAAGGTCGGTGGCCCACCGCCATTCCGCCGCCGCGCCATCGACCGGGCCAAGCAAGGGCCGGTCGGCGAGGAACTGCTGGGCCGCGTCTTGGACGGCGTCGGCCGCCCCCTCGACAACAAGGGGCCATTGATCACGGCCCAGACACGACCGCTGCAAAGCCGGCCGGTCAACCCGATGTCGCGCGCGGCCATCCATCAGCCGCTGGATGTCGGCATTCGCGCCATCAATGCGCTGCTGACCGTTGGCCGAGGCCAGCGCATGGGGCTGTTTGCCGGCTCGGGCGTCGGCAAGTCAGTGCTGCTCGGCATGATGGCCCGCTACACGGAAGCGGAAGTGATTGTCGTCGGGCTGATTGGCGAACGTGGCCGAGAGGTCAAGGAGTTCATCGAACAGATCCTTGGCGAAGAGGGCATGCGGCGTTCAGTCGTCGTTGCCGCCCCGGCCGATACCGGCCCCTTGATGCGACTGCAAGGCGCGGCCTACGCCACCACCATTGCCGAATATTTCCGTGACCAGGGAAGACACGTCCTGCTGATCATGGACTCCCTGACGCGCTACGCCATGGCGCAACGCGAAATCGCCTTGGCCATTGGTGAACCACCGGCCACCCGCGGCTATCCGCCTTCCGTATTCGCCCGCCTGCCCCAACTGGTCGAACGGGCCGGCAATGGCCAGGAAGGGGGCGGTTCAATCACGGCGTTCTATACGGTTCTGGCCGAGGGCGATGACCAGCAGGATCCGATTGCCGACTCGGCGCGAGCGATTCTTGACGGCCACATCGTGCTATCCAGAACCCTCGCTGATGCCGGCCATTACCCGGCGATCGACATTGAACAATCGATCAGCCGGGCCATGGTCAACCTGATCGACACACCCCATCTGGACCAGATTCGCAAGTTCAAGGTCTTGTTCGCCCGCTATCAACGGTCGCGCGACCTGATTTCCGTCGGCGCCTATGCCCCGGGTTCCGACCCCGTTCTCGACCAGGCAATCAGCCTCTATCCGAGGATGGAACACTTTCTGCAGCAGCAATTGATCGAGCAGGCCGATTTTCCCGGTAGCCTGGATGCACTGAAGTCGCTTTTCTGATAACCGATGACCCAGCCCTTCTCGCTCCTGCCGCTGCTTGAACTGATGCAAACCCGAACCGATGAGGCAACACGCCAACTCGGCCAGTTGATCGCAGCGGAACAAAACCAACGCAGCCGTCTTCAGATGCTCGAGCAGTACCGCGAGGAATATGCGCAACGCCTGCGGGAAGCCACTCAGCAGGGGGTTACCCGGATGATCCTGCGCAACTACCAGGATTTCCTGGCCCGCATCGATGAGGCAGTTGAGCAGCAGAAAGCCGCTGTCGAGAACTCCGAACGCAGCACAAAGGCAGGAAAAGAACACTGGCAGGCCCAGAACAAGCAATTGAAAGCCATTGATACGCTGTCGCAGCGTCACGACGCCCGTGAGCGCTATCGGGAAAACAAGCAGGACCAAAAACTCCAGGATGAGTTTTCGACCCGAAAATACGGAATCAGGGAAGATTCGGACAGCTAGGCGCCTTAGTGGGCACGTATATTGCTGAAAACTCCTCGATATTTCCATTCTCGAGGGGCAAGCATGGGCCTGAGTGTTATTTCCAACGTAGCATCCGCCACAAGTCTAAAGACATCGGCGGCGGCTCCAGAAGCCTCCGAAGGCCAGCCCGGCGAATTCGCTGCCCTGCTTTCCGGGCAAACCCTGGCGGCAATGATGGCATTGGCGGGTACCGAGGCAACCAAGAGCGCGACGACCCAGAGCAGCCAACAAGATGGCGGCGTGGAGAGCGGCGACTTGAAGGGGGATGAAAGCAGCTTGCCTCTTGACCCGGCGGCACTCGTCGCGATGATTGGCAATTCCCAACAGCAACCGGCGACAGTGCTTCCCGCTCAGGTTACGGGAGATGCGCTGAACTCTTCCTCGGACAAGAACCCGCTAATGGCAACCCTGCAACAACTTGGCGGAAAAACCCAGAATCCCGCCGAGGCAAGCGCAAACCAAGCTGCGACCACTTTGGCAGAAAGCGCAGTAGCTGCTGACAATCTCGCGACCGATGCGGCAAATATTGCCGCATCTTCAGAAAGCGCCGGCGAAACGATCAACTTCAGCGCCAGCCTGACCACTGCCTTGCAGCAGAAGGGCTCCACCTCCGGACAACAAGTGACGGTCAGCGCCCCCTTGCACACAGAAACCTGGCCACAACAGTTTGGCGAAAAAGTCGTCTGGCTAGCCAGGAATGATCAACAAACGGCACAGATCAACATCAACCCGCCACAACTCGGGCCGATACAAATCACCCTGAACCTGAGTGGCGATCAAGCCACCGCCGTATTTGCCTCGCCACACCCCGATGTCCGCCAGGCGATCGAATCCTCGATGCCGCAATTGAAAGAAATGCTTGCTACGGCAGGCATCAGTTTGGGTGACACCAATGTTGGTGCAAACCTGGCTCAGCAAAATCCGAACAACCCCTTCCCGACGCCAAACAAGAACCAATCGGTGCTTGAAAACGCTATACTCCCGGCCAATGACAATGCGCCAAACGCAGGCATCACTCAGGTTCTGCACAAGGGCCGTGGGCTGGTAGACCTGTTCGCGTGACAAACAAGGGTTTCTAGACAGGAGGACACATGGCCAAGGATGCCAAACCAGCGGAAGAGGGTGCGGAAGCCCCCAAAAAAAGCAAAAAACTGTTGATCATCATCCTGGCTGTGGTCTTGTTGGTGGTACTTGGTGGTGGTGGCGCGGCCTATATGTTGCTCAAGAAGGGCGAACCGGAAGAAGGTGACGAGGAGGTCGCCGAAGAAACCGCCAAGCCCAAAAAGAAAGACAAGAAAAAGGATGCTCACGCCGCGCCCGTTTTCGTCAATCTTGATCCGTTTACCGTGAATCTGGTTCCGGAAACCGGCGACCAGTATCTCCAGGTAGCACTCTCCCTCGAACTCGAAGACGCGTTGGAAGAACCGACTCTCAAGGCTCAGATGCCGAAGATTCGCAACAACCTGACCCTGTTGCTCTCCTCGAAAAAAGCATCCGAACTTTTGCCGAAGGAAGGCAAGGAACAGTTGGCTGAAGCGCTGAGGGACGAAATCAACTCGGTGATCGAGCCGCCCAAGAAAAACAAGAAGGGTGAAGTTGTCGCACCGGAAGGCCCGGTCAAGTCCGTCCTCTTTACTTCCTTCATCATCCAGTAAGGAGCCATGGCCGGCGACTTTCTCTCTCAGGACGAGGTAGACGCCCTACTCAAGGGCGTTACCGGCGAAACTGACGAACCCGAAGCAAGCGAGGGTGAAGGAGGGGGCGTTCGCGCCTACAACATCGGCACCCAGGAACGGATCGTCCGTGGCCGGATGCCGACCCTGGAACTGGTCAACGAACGCTTCGCTCGCTACCTGCGGATTGGCTTGTTCAATTACATGCATCGGAACGCCGAAATTTCAGTCGGCCCGATTCGTGTCCAGAAATACAGTGAGTTCATTCGCAACCTGGTCGTTCCGACCAACCTGAATCTGGTCATTGCCAAGCCCTTGCGGGGTACGGCCTTGTTCGTCTTCGATCCGAACCTGGTCTTTCTGGTGGTGGACAACATGTTCGGCGGCGATGGGCGCTTCCACACCCGTGTCGAAGGGCGAGACTTCACTGCTACCGAGCAACGCATCATCCAGGGCTTGCTCAATGTCGTCTTCACCGAATACAGCAAGTCCTGGAAACCGGTTTACGACATCAACTTCGAATACATCCGGTCGGAGATGAATTCGCAGTTCGCCAATATTGCGACCCCTTCGGAAATCGTTGTCTCGACCACCTTCACACTGGAATTTGGTGGTGCGACGGCAGACATGCATATCTGCTTCCCCTACTCCATGCTCGAGCCGATCCGCGACCTGCTTTACAGCACGATGCAGAGCGACCAGCTTTCATCGGACAAACGCTGGATCGGCACCTTGCGCAAGCAGTTGCAAGGCGCAGAGGTGGAGATCGTCGCACTACTCGGTTCGGGCAAGATAACACTCGGCCAGATACTCAAGCTGAAGGTGGGCGATGTCATCCCCCTTCATATCCCGGATAAGATTGAGGCCTTGGTCGACAGCGTCCCGCTGATGGAATGCACCTACGGGCAGCAAAGCGGCCAATATGCGCTGAAGGTCGATCGATTCATTGCCTCCTCGCCCGAAACACCGCAGGCCGAACCGGCAACAGGAGAAAAAAATGGCTGACGAAATGGAAAACATCGAGAATACGGCGACGGAAGATGACGGCCAGATCAGCGAGGACGATTGGGCTGCCGCGATGTCCGAACAGGCTATCAGCGATGCACCTGCCGCGCTGGCCGCGCAACCGGCTGATATCTTTCCATCATTCGGCGGCAACGCCGGCAATGCCGGCATGATGAACGAGCTCGACATGATTCTGGATATTCCCGTCCAGATCACCGTCGAACTCGGTCGAACCAAGATCACTATCAAGAACCTGCTTCAACTTGCCCACGGCTCGGTCGTTGAACTGGATGCCATGGCCGGTGAGCCGATGGATGTCATGGTCAATGGCACGCTGATCGCTCAGGGCGAGGTCGTGGTGGTTAACGACAAATTCGGTATCCGCCTGACCGACATCATCACGCCCTCCGAACGGATGCGTAAGCTCAATCGCTAAACGCCCTGCCGAGTTTCGATTAAGATAGCGGACTACTATCTCCGCACACGGGCTTGGCTTTGTCACGTTTCCTCCTCCCGCTCATTCCTTTTGCCGCACATGCCGGAGAGGCCGCTCCCGTGGGCGTTTCCACGGGCACATATTTTCAGGCAGGCCTCGCTCTTGCCCTGATTGTCGGCCTTCTGGCAGCCACCGCCTGGCTCGCCCGCAAGGTTTCCGGCGGCAAGGGATTTGGCCAAGGCGGCATGAAGGTGGTCGGCGGAGTGGCGCTCGGGCCGCGCGAAAGGATTGTTCTGCTCGAAGTGGGCAACGAGTGGCTGGTTATCGGCATCGTACCGGGCCAGATTCGCACCCTGCACCGGCTTGAGAAAGGCACTCTTTCCGATGGGGCGCTACCAGCCTCGGCCGACAAACCCTTTGCCCAGTGGCTGCATGGCATTGCCAACCGTCAAAGCCATGAATAAACGTCTGGCGCTCATAACACTGGCGCTCCTGTTGCCGACAGGACTCGCCTTCGCCCAGGCCGCTGGTGGCTTGCCGGCAGTGACCAGCACGCCCGCCGCGGGCGGTGGCACGACGTATTCGCTGACAATCCAGACGCTACTCTTGATGACGGCACTAACCTTCATCCCGGCCATCGTGCTGATGATGACAGGCTTTACCCGAATCGTGATTGTCCTTTCCCTGCTGCGCCACGCCATGGGAACCCAGACTGCCCCACCAAATCAGGTGGTCGTCGGACTCTCGCTGTTTCTCACTTTTTTTGTGATGAGCCCGGTGCTGGAAAAGGTCTATACGGACGCCTACGTTCCGCTATCGGAAAACAGGATCAACATCATGCAAGCGGCGGATCGAGCCGCCATTCCAATGCGTGGATTCATGCTCAAACAGACAAGGGAGTCCGACCTGGCCCTGTTTGCCGGCATCGCAAAAATCGACAAGATCGAAAAGCCCGAAGACACGCCGCTGCGAATTCTGGTCCCCGCCTTCGTGATCAGTGAATTGAAGACGGCGTTTCAGATTGGCTTCATCCTGTTTATCCCCTTCCTGGTCATCGACATGGTCGTCGCCAGCCTGCTGATGTCAATGGGCATGATGATGATGTCACCGGTCATGGTCGCCTTGCCATTCAAACTGATGCTGTTTGTTCTGGTCGATGGCTGGCATCTGGTCATCGGCTCGCTGGTGCAAAGTTTTTCGCCATGACGCCGGGAACGGTGATGGAAATCGGCCGGCAGGCCATCGAGGTCACGCTGTTGGTCTCTGCCCCCATGCTGATCACAGCGCTCGTCGTCGGACTGATCGTCAGTATTTTCCAGGCGGCCACCCAACTGAACGAATCCACATTGCAGTTCGTGCCCAAACTGGTGGCCATGTTCGTGGTGCTGCTGCTCACCGGGCCGTGGATAATCCAGTACATGGTCGACTACATCCAGCGCCTGTTCGGCAGCATTCCGCAACTGATCGGCTAGCATGATCAGCATCGGGTCAGCCCAGATCGATGCGTGGATTGTGGCCTTTGTCTTTCCGCTGGCCCGCATCCTGGGATTTATCGCCACGGCCCCGCTCTGGGGCACGGCCGGCATTCCGAGGCGAACTCGCCTGATACTGGCCATCTCGATCGCGGTGGCCATCACCCCCACCCTGCCGCCTATGCCAAGCGTTCAGCCGGGGTCGCTATCCGGCCTGTGGATACTGGCCCAGCAAATGCTGATCGGGATCGGCATGGGATTCGCTGCCAAGATCGTATTCACGGCCTTCGACTTGGCAGGTGAATTCATCGGCGCCCAGATGGGCCTGGGTTTTGCCACTTTCTACGACCCGCTCAATTCCTCACAAACGCCGGTCATCGCCGAATTCATCAACCTGATCGCCCTGCTCCTGTTTCTTTCCATGAACGGGCATCTGCTTTATCTGGCCACGCTAGCGCAAAGCTTCTCGGCTATCCCGGTGAGCGCCACGCCACTCGGTGCAGCATCCTGGCTGAATCTGGCCGAACTGGGGAGCAAGATATTCTCGGCGGGGCTGCTGCTGTCCCTGCCGATCGTCGTGGCACTGATGATCACCAACGTAGCCTTGGCCGTGCTGACCCGCGCCGCACCGCAGTTGAACCTGTTTGCCCTCGGCTTTCCGCTGACCTTGATGGGCGGCTTCGTTGCGCTGGCAATCAGCCTGAACTACCTGGCTTCCCCGCTGCAAGGCATTTTTGAATTCGGGATGAGTGCCATGCTTGGCTTTGCCACCACTCAAAACTGATGCCGCAACTAATTCTGCAGGAAAGAGTCAGCCTGCTGACGCTGGACCAGTCGGATCGTTCCTTCGGCCACTCGCCGGGCACCGATGGTCTGTGAGTCGATACCCTCCGAATACTCCATGATCTGATAACTGCCAAAGCCCTGCTCATATTGCAGCTGGGAGGCCCGACGCTTGAGAATCTGGATCGACTCTCCGGCCCCACCGGTGTGGTAACGCTTCATTTTCATCGAGAAACGATAGGTGCTGTCGTTCAGGCGGGACTCCTCGATTTCCCAGTTTGGGGCCAAGGGATCATAGACGACATAAGCCACCGCCCCCAGGGCCGCGGCGGCCACCAAGGTCGACATGGAAACGGCTGTGCCGGCAGTCAGCTGGATGGCCTTGTCAGGAATCAGGGGCGTACCTCCGCCGCTGGTCGAACTGCAGCCGGACAGGGCAAGCACTGCGCTCAACACGGCCAGCGGGACAAAACCGACTTTCATATGTAGCTGAACAGCGACAATTGCGCCGTTTTGGCAAAGGTTGCCTGCGTCGCCTCCAATTGCAGCTTCTTCTGGGAAATCTCGGTAATCGCCTTGGCGTAATCGAGATCTTCGATATCCGACAGTTGCTGGGCGTATTGCAGCGAGCGGTCCTCAGCGGTATTGGTCATGCTTTCCAACGAAGACTGGCGAGCACCGACGGTCGCCTGGTTGCGCAGGACGTTGTCGATCGAGGCATTGATGTTTTTCAGTGCATTGGTGTAGAGGGGGCTACCCGCCGATCCCCCCGGCGTATTGAGGAAGGTGATCATGTCCTGCACGGACTGGAACATCGACTGTCCAGTCGAAACACCATTCGAATCGACAACATTTACAAATACATCGTTGCCACTCAGGTTGGTCGTCACGAACTGGCTGGCCGTCACCTGCAGCTTTTGCTGGCCGTCATCGCCGTTATACGTTACCGGCGACCCGGTGAAGGGCGTAATCGTCGACTGGAAACCGGCAAAGACATAACGCCCGTTACCGTCCTGGGTATTGGCCAGGCTGACCAGGCTGTCCAGGCGCTCAGACAGCTCGGCGGCGATCGCCTTCCGGTTGGAATCGGAATAGGCGCCGTTACCGGCGGCAATCGACTTCTCGTAAATATTGACCAGTTCTTCGTTGATGCCTTGCAAGGTGCTGTCCAGCGCCGACAACTTGCTATCGGCCGCTCCCTGGTTTTTCAGGTACAACTCGTTGACTGCGGACGACTGGGTGACCATCAGGGCTTGGGCGGCGCCGATCGGATCATCCTTCGGCGTGACGATACGCCGCCCGGTGCTGACCTGGTTTTGTGCGGAATAAAGGTCGCTTTGCAGATTCTGGATACCGGCGGTTCCGCCGTTGTAAATCTGCATGGTGCTGATGCGCATGCTCATGACGTTCTCCTGCGATTACCGGCCGATCGACAACAGGGTGTCGAATAGATTGGACGCAATTTCAATAACCTTGGCCGATGCCTGATAAGCCTGCTGATACTCGATCAGCTTGGCTGCCTCTTCATCACTATTGACCCCGGATACCGCCTCACGGGCGGCGACGGCCTGATTAAGCAGGCTGGTCTGTGCCACCGACGAAATTTCCGCCGAGGCGGCCTTGTTGCCGACATCGTTGACGAAGGCGGCGTAGTTGTCCTGATAGGTCGCGTTGGCGCCCAGCATGGTGTTTTGCGTCTGCAAGTTGCCGAGCTTGACGATATTGCGGCCGTCTTCTACACCGGTCGCTGCCGCCAGGGTAAAGCTGTCTCCGTTGTTCGGAGCACCAGAAAGAACCAGCGACACCCCAGACCATCCCCCGCCGTTAATGGCGATGGTCGCACCAGCGGTGTAGGGCACCGAGGATGGCATGGTGTAGGTGTTAGTCGTCGCACCGGCAGTGACGGTAACCGTACCTGTTGCCGGAAAGCCGCTGAGCGAACCTGCGTTGTAGCTCAGTGACAGCGCACTGCCCGTAGTAAAGCCTGCGGAATAAGAAACAGAGCTCACGCTGCCCGTTCCTGTGTTGGCGGCCGCACCTCTGGCAACTGCCTCCGATAGCCCGGCGGCGATCAGTCGCGGATCGGCTGAAATTTTGTCGCTGATGGCGAAGTTACGCGCTGCATCACGTGTCGGCTGGATCAGGTAGCTGTCTCCATTGACAAAACCGACTGCTGGGTCAAGCGAAAACCCCTGAGGGTCTGTAGTCAGTTGGGTATTGATGGCCCCCACGTTGGCTCCGGTCCACGAGGTATTGTCCGACAGCCGGGTCAGGGTCAGGGCGCCGGACTCAAAAGACAGACGATAATCGCTGGCTGTCAGATTCGAGTAGTAGTTCGTCCCGTTGGTTGTAACCGGATCCAAGGTGATGGAAACAGTCGGGCTGCCAGTTGCGTTTTTCGAATTTGGGATGACATCGGGCGTGCCGACCGAAAAGAACTCGCTGACGAAATTGGCGCTGCCATTGGCGTTGCCGAGCAAATCCCGACCCAGCGCGTGCTGTGCATTGAAGGTTTGGGTGAAGCTCGTTGCCATCAGGCCCAGTTGATTGAACGAAGCGTCCAGCGCCTCGCTGCGGAAACTGAGCAAGCCACCGAGCTTGCCGCCGCTGATCAGCGACTCCGGCAATTCCTGAATGTTGCCCGTCGGCCCGACCAGGCCGATAACGTTACGCGACCGGTCGGCCGAGGCCGGTTCGGCCGACATCATGGTGACCTGCGAGCCAACGACGAGTTGCTGGCCGCTACCGACAAAAACGTTGTAGCTGCCATTAGTATTGCTCGTCACCGTTACCTTGACGAGTTCATTGAGGTCGGCAACCAGCTTGTCGCGCTTGTCGTAAAGGTCGTTGGCGGGCTGGCCGCCGATGGCGCCGGCAGAAATGATCTTTTCGTTCAGATCGGCAATCTGCGTGCTGTAGGTATTGATCTGACCGACGGTATCCCTGACCTGGGAATTGATCCCCGCCTCGATCTCGGTCAGGCGCTCGTACATGCTGCGATAACCGGTCGTCATCGTTTCGGCCGCCGAAACCATGGACTGGCGTGCCGAGATCGACGATGGATTGGTGGCCACGGACTGCGCCGCATCGAAAAACTTCTGCATCAGCGGCGTCAGCCCGGCCTCCTTGTCGGCCAGCATGTTGTCGATCTGCGAAACCTGGGCGTAATAGGTGTCGAGCGCACTGACGTTGGTCTGCGCATTGAGTACCTGGGTGGTCAGCGCCTGGCTGAACATGCGTTCGACCGTAACTACATGCACCCCCTGGCCAATGCCGCCGGCACCGGTCATCACACTCGGATTCGACGCCTGGAGGGTGCGCTGACGGGTATAACCTTCCGTGCTGAGGTTGGAAATGTTGTTTCCGGTAGTCAACAAGCCGGCCTGAGCGGCATTGATGCCGGTCATGGCGATACTGATCAAACCGCTGCCCATGAATTTTCTCCTTCCCGCCTGTTAACGGCACAAACGGGATTTACTTGACCCTTAGCCGACCAGCGCCATGCGCAAGGTCGGGCCGTTGATGATCCGGTTCAGCTTGTCGGCGTAGGCCGGATCAGTGGCATAACCTGCCCTCTGTAATCCTTTAGCAAACTCCGCGCCATCTTGCGAACCGATCACGCCGCCATAGCGCGGGTTGTTGCGCAGCAGGTTGGCATAGTCGCGGAAAGCCTCTTCGTACGAGCCATAGGAGCGGAAACGCTCGACCGTGGACTGGGCCTGGCCACCTACGTATTCGGTGGTCGCCGCCTCCACGGAGGAACCGTTCCAGCTCTTGCCGGCCTTGATGCCGAACAGGTTGTGGCTGGCCGAGCCATCGCTCTGGCGGATCTCGTTACGCCCCCAACCGCTCTCCAGGGCCGCATGGGCAACGAGGAACTGGGGAGAAATACCGGTGGAGCGCGAGGCTTCAACCGCATGCGGCCAGACACGGCCGACGAACTCGCGGGCCGACAGCGGCAGCTCGGCATCGCTCATCGCAGCACCAGCCGCCTGATTCGTCACTGGGGTCGTTGCCGACTGCGTGGCGGCATAGGCCGCCGAAGTCGGCACGGACGAGGGTACGGCCAGCGTGCGCAGATGACGCCCATCAGATCCCGACAAGGGCAGCGCATTGCCGGCAGCGGCAGCATTTGCCGGCACCGTCTGTTCGGCAGTTGCCTGGCTAGCCGCGAGGTTCTTGCCCAGTTGCTGCTCGATCAGGCGGGCAAAACCGATGCCCTTGCCGCTGCCAGCCATGTTCTGCGCCATCTGCTGGTCGAGCAGGCCGGTATAGAAGCGCGAACTGTCACTGTTGAGCAGGCCATCCTGCGGCACGGTGTCGCGCATGCTTTTCATCACCTGTTGCAGAAACAGGGCCTCGAACTGCTGTGCGGCTGCCTTCAGGCCCTCCTGCGGATTCTTGGCGAACTGGGTGCGCAGATCCTGCGCCGACTTGATGTCGAATGCCGCCCGGTTCGGCTGATTCTGGGTATTGATCGCCATCGCCGTCAGATCACTTCGAGTTCAGCGCGCAAGGCACCGGCGGCCTTCATCGCCTGCAGAATGGCCAGCAGATCCATCGGGTTGGCGCCCAGGGCGTTGAGGGCCTTGACCACCTCGGCCAGACTGGCGCCAGCCTTCACGTTCATCAGGCTGCCGTTGTCCTGCTTGACCTGGATATCGGCGCCCTGCCCGAACTGCGGTTGCGGCGCATCGACGACAACCGACAGGTTGCCATGCGCCACGGCACACGCATCCAGCGCCACCTTCTGGTTCATGACCACCGAACCGGTGCGCGAATTGACGATGACACGTGCCAGGCCGACGACCGGCTGGATTTCCAGGTTATCGACACGACCAAGGAAGGCGACCCGGGCATCGCTGTCTTCCGGCACTCGCACCGCGATGCGTCGACCATCGATGGCCTGCGCCGTACCCGGCTGGGTGATCTTGTTGATGGCATCGACCATTTTCTGTGCCGTGCCAAAATCGGTATTGGCCAGTTCGTAATAGACCATGCCACCCTGGCCGAGCGCCGTCGGAACCGCTCTCTCGACCGTTGCCCCGGCCGGGATGCGACCGGCCGACAAGTGATTGACCGTCACCTTAGAACCACCGGACGATGCGCCGGCACCGCCGACCAGCACATTGCCCTGGGCCATGGCGTAGACCTGGCCGTCGGCACCTTTCATCTGCGTCATCAGCAGGGTGCCGCCGCGCAGGCTCTTGGCGTTGCCCATCGACGAAACCGTCACGTCGATCGGCTGACCGGGCCGGGCGTAGGCCGGCAGGCTGGCGGTCACCATCACAGCGGCCACGTTCTTCAGCTGGAGTTTCTGGGACTGTTCAGCCGTCAGATTCACGCCCATCTGCGACAGCATGTTGCCGATGGCCTGGGTAGTGAACGGGGTCTGCGTCGTCTGGTCGCCGGTATTGTCGAGGCCAACCACAATGCCGTAACCGAGCAACTGGTTGCTACGCACGCCCTGGATGCTGGCCAAATCCTTGATGCGCTCGGCCAGAACAGGCTGGCTCCAGAGCGGCAGGATACAGACGACCAGAATTGCCGCCTGCCGGAACACTTTGCCGCTATTTGCCTTCATGTCACGCCTCCGCCATTTGATTCCTAGAATGGCAGTACATTAAGGAAGAAGCGTGCCAGCCAGCCCATGGCCTGCGATTCGGCCATCTGCCCGGAGGACTTGTACTCGATGCGGGCATCGGCAATCTTCGACGACTCAACCGTATTGGTCGCATCGACGAAGCTCGGGTTGACGACCCCGGAAATACGCACGAATTCCTGTTCCTCGCCGACTGATACCTGCTTCTCGCCGGATACCAGCAGATTGCCGTTGGGCAACACGTCAATCACGGTCACCGTCATGTTGCCGTTGAATATGTTGTTGCTGGCGGCCTCGCCCTTGCCGCTGAACGCCGTCGAACTGCCGGCCGACAGCTCGGCCGATCCCGGCATGATGCGGCTGAACAAGCCGGTAGAGGCGCCGATGGAAGCCTTCTGGGTATTCGACTTGTCCACCTTGTTGTTGGACTTGGTCGATGCCGTGGTGCTCTCGGTAATCTTGACCGTGATCGTGTCACCAACGTAACGAGCGCGCCGATCCTCGAACAGGGGACGGGCCGACACCGCCTGGTAGATGGCACCATTGGCATTGACCGCCTCGTAGCGCGGGGTCGGCCGCATGCTCATCGGCTGGTGCACGTTGGTCGGCGGCACCGTCGAACAGGCTGCCGTCGCCAACAGGAAGAGCCAGGACAGGTTTTTCATGGTCTTACCTCACAACTGGGTGAGCCGCCCCAGCATGGCGTCGGAGGTGGATACCACCTTCGAATTCAATTCGTAGGCGCGCTGCGTCTGGATCATGGTGACCAGTTCCTCGGCCACGTTGACGTTGGACGTTTCGACGTAGCCCTGATTGACAATGCCGGCACCGTTGGTGCCCGGGGTGTTCGGGGTCGGCGTGCCGCTGGCGGCAGTTTCCAGGAAGAGGTTCTGGCCGATGCTCTGCAGGCCGCCCGGGTTGATGAAGGTCGCCAGCTGAATGCTGCCGATCTGGGTCGTTGCGGCGGTACCCGACTGGGTGATCGATACCGTGCCGTCCGTACCGATGCTGACGCTCAGGGCATTGGCCGGAATGGTGATGTTCGGCTGCACCGGGTAACCGTCGGCCGTCACGATCTGGCCCTGGTTGTCTTTCTGGAAGGAGCCGTCGCGGGTGTAACCGGTGGTGCCATCCGGCAGCAAGACCTGGAAGAAGCCATTGCCCTGCACGGCAACATCGAGCGAGTTGTCGGTCTTCTGGATGTTGCCCTGCGTGAAGATGCGCGCCGTGGATACCGGGCGCACACCGGTGCCCAGCTGCAGGCCGGAGGGAATCTGCGTCTGTTGCGACGACTGGGCGCCCGGCTGGCGCAGGGTCTGGTACAGCAAATCCTCGAATACGGCGCGGCCGCGCTTGAAGCCATTGGTGCTGACGTTGGCCAGGTTGTTCGAGATGACATCAAGCTGGGTCTGCTGGGCATCAAGGCCGGTACGCGCAATCCACAGGGAACGGATCATGATTTTTTCCTATCGGGATATCAGGCATTCAGTGACAACAACTGGTCAGCGCGCTGGGCGTTGGTATCCGCCGTCTGCAACATCTTGACCTGCATTTCGAACTGGCGGGCCAGGCTGATCAGGTTGACCATCGAATCGGTCACATTGACGTTGCTGCCCTCCAGCGTGCCGGAAGCCACCTTGACCCGCTCATCGGCGGCAGCCGGCTGGCCGTTACGCTGACGGAACAGACCGTCAGCGCCGCGGACCAGATCGGCCTCTGGCGGATTGACCAGCTTGATCCGGCCGATGGCGTTGGCGTTGTTCGGCGTACCGAAGTTGGGCACCACCGACACCGTACCATCCGGCGCGATCTCGATGATGTTGTCGGGCGGGATGTTGATCGGGCCGCCGTCGCCGAGCACGGTATGGCCACTCTTGGTCTGCAGCAGGCCGATGACATCGACATCCAGGCTACCGGCGCGGGTGTAAGCCTCGCTGCCATCGGGCAACTGCACGGCGATCCAGCCCTTGCCATTGACCGCCACATCGAGGTTACGGCCGGTGAACATCAACGGCCCCTCGTCCATCACGTCGCTGACCGACGCATCCACCGTGAACGCCCGCGTCGGCATGCCTTCGCCGATCACCGGCACGGCACGGAAGCGATGCTCCTGCGCCTTGAAGCCGATGGTGCTGGCGTTGGCCAGGTTGTTCGCCGTACCGGCCTGCTGCATGAAGACATGCTTGGCGCCGGTCATCGCGGTGTAGATCAGGCGGTCCATGCGGTTAGCCTCGTCCTACTTAGCGAATATTGACCAGGGTTTGCATGATCTGGTCCTGGGTCTTGATCGACTGGGCGTTCGCCTGGTAGTTGCGCTGCTGGACGATCATGTTGACCAGTTCGCCGGTCAGGTCGACGTTCGACTCCTCGACCGCACCGGACTGAAGAACACCGAGCGTTCCGGTGTCGGGCGTACCGACCTTGGGCTGGCCCGAGCTTGCGGTTTCAATCCAGGCGTTGTTGCCGACCGACATCAGGCCGTTCGGGTTGGTGAAGTTGGCAAGGACGATCTGTGCCAGGTTCTTGGTCTGGCCGTTGCTGTAGTTGCCCTGGATGACACCATCCGGACCGATCGACAGGCCGGCCAGGTTGCCCGAGGTATAGCCGTCCTGGGTCAGCTCGTTGACGCTGAACTTGGCACCGAATTGGGTGGAATCGCGGTAGTCGATGGGGAAGGACAAGGTAGGGGTAGCGCTGTTGGTCAAACCATTGGCGTTCATTACCCCAGTCAAATCAATGGTGACGTTGCTGGCGGCAGTCGGAGAAATCAATGTCCCACCGGAATTGAAATTCAACCGGGTTGCACCCATCGATGGCGTCAGACTCTCACCATTGACCCCATCCACCTGGTAGTGAACATTCCAGGCGCCGGTCGTACCTGCCGCATCGGTACCCGCTACGGCATCCTTGGTGAAATACATCGTCATGCTGTGCGGATTACCCAGCGAGTCGTAGATCGTCAGTGCCGTCGAGTAATTGTAGGTATTGGTGTTCGGAGCTTGGGTGGCAGTCGCCGGCGTCACCCAGGTCTTCGTCGCCTGGGTTGAGTCCAGTTGCAGCGAGGCAAAGACCCCGGACCGGGACGAGCCGCTGGCCCCGGTCGCCACCGGATCGATACTGCGCGTCGAGATACGCAGGGACTCGGGGGTACTGGCCGTGATCAGGCCGGCGGCATCGGCGATGTAGCCGGTCACGTTGTCCTGTGTGTCATTGACCAGGAAACCGTTGGCGTCGATATGGAACTGGCCGTTGCGCGAGTAGGTCACCGCACCGTCCTGCGACATCCGGAAGAAACCGTTGCCATTGATCGCGATATCGAGCGAGTTGCTGGTCGTCGTGATGTTGCCCTGCGTGTATTGCTGCACGATGGCGCTGGCCGAGACACCGATACCGACCTGAGAGGCGCCGCCGCCCGACAGCGAGGCAGCATAGACGTCCGCGAAATGGGTGGCCGCTCCCTTGAAGCCGACGGTGCTGGCGTTGGCGATGTTGTTGCTGGTGACATCCAGCGCCTTGGAGGAAGTATTGAGGCCGCTCAGCCCTTGTTGGAATGCCATTGCTGTCTCCCGAAATTACATGAATTGCAGTACGTCATCGAAAGCGACCGTTTCGCCCGAGGAAAGCTCAAGTACGAAGGAGGTGCCGCTTCTTACTACAGCAGATACCGTGCCAAGTTGAATCGGCGTCGTGCTTACCTTGCTGCCATTGGCGCTCGCCTCGACCGAGAAGCTGTAGTTGCCGTCGGGCACTTGCGTTCCGTTGGCGTTCTTGCCGTCCCACTCGAAGGCGACGGTGCCGGCTGGCTGCTTGCCCAGCTCCTGGGTCTGCACGGTCTTGCCGGTGCTGTCCTTGATGGTGACGATGACCGAGGTGGCTGAACTGCCCAATGTTGCCGCGCCCTGTGCCTGACCGTTGGTCAGCGCCAGGCGATTGCCTTCGACCAGCACGTTGGAGCCGATGGCACCGGCCGCCTGCAGTGCTTGCGAGGTGTTGTACGAGGACAGCAGGGTGGTCAGTGTCGTGTTCAGCCCCTGGATACCTTCGAGCATGCTGATCTGGGCCAACTGCGAGGTCATCTGCGCGTTGTCCATCGGGTTCAGCGGATCCTGATTCTGCAACTGCGTGGTCAACATGGTCAGGAAGCTGTCCTGCATATCCTGGGCTGTCTTGCTCTTGCTGGTGCTCGAGCCATTGCTGCCGTTCAGCGTCTTGATCAGATCGTTGGTGCTGGAGGTCGAATTGACGGTGCTCATGGGGATGTACTCCGGTTAGCCTTGGCCGATGCTCAGGGTGCGCAGCAGCATGGTCTTGGCGGTGTTCATGACCTCGACGTTGGTCTGGTAGGAACGAGAGGCGGAAATCATGTTGGTCATTTCCTCGACCACGTTGACATTGGGAAAGGCGACATAACCCTTCTCGTCGGCAACGGGGTTCTTCGGGTCATAGACCATGCGGGGAGGCGAGGCGTCGTCGACTACTTGACGAACCCGAACGCCCTTGGACAACTCGCCGGTGTTGCCCATCGGCGTTGCTTCAAAAACCACCTGCTTGGCACGGTACGGCTTGCCATCGGAAGACACGACGCTGTCAGCATTGGCCAGGTTGGAGGCCACGGCGTTGAGGCGCATCGACTGGGCTGTCATGGCGCTCGATGAAACCTGGAAGACATTGAAAAGACTCATGATTGCACCTTAGGAGTTGGTTGAAGCCAGGGCGCTGCGTATGCCCTTGAACTTGTCGCCAATCAACTGGGTCAGGATCTGATATTGCATGGCGTTGTCGGTGATCTGGGCGCGCTCGACATCCATGTCGACCGTATTGCCATCGACCGCCGACTGGGTTTCCTTGCGGTACTGGAGTTGTGCAGTGCCGCTGCCACTGCCGCCGCTGATATGGCCGGCCGAGGTGGTGGCCAGTGCAATGCCGCCAACCTGCGCACGGCCGGACAGGGCGTTCTGCATGGCGGTCCCGAAGTTGAAATCACGCGCCTTGTAATTGGGCGTATCGGCATTGGCAATATTTGAGGCCAGAGCCTGATGGCGCTGCGTACGCAGATTCAGGGCCTGACTGTATACCGATAGGTGTTGTTCGAGATTTGCCATCATTCGCTCCAGAGTTCGGTCTTTTAAAAGCACGCTCCGTGCCACACCTCAGGTAAAGCTTTTTGCCGGGAGTTTTTGGCCTGAGCGGCAAGGTAATCGGCAAAACTTGCCGCAAGAGATGGTCAGGCCAACGGTGAGTCAGGCAAAATGGCCGCATGCTGCTTCGTTACCTCTGCCTCACCTTGATCCTGTTTTGCGCTGCCGGACTCCGCGCAGCCGAGATGGATATCGTCATCGACACCGCCGAACGTTTTGCCCGCCTGCAAACGCAGGGCTTGCCAGGCAAGGTTCAGCTGACCGTCGGCAAGCTTGATGTCAGCCGCCTGCCACCTTGTACGGCACATGAAGGTTTCCTGCCGCCAGGCACGCGCCTGAGTGGTCGTACGCATGTCGGCGTGCGCTGCCTTGGCCCCAATGTGTGGAGCGTCCTGGTCCCCGTTCAGATCGCCATTTCCGGCCACTATGTCACCACCGCCCGTCCGCTTGTCGCCGGGCAGACCCTGGCTGCGGCCGATCTGACGTTGATATCGGGCGACCTGGCCGCCCTGCCCACCGGCACCATCACCGACCCGCAAGCGGCGATCGGCAAGACCTTGCGCAATTCCCTGGGTACTGGCCAGCCCTTGCGCAGTGATCAGCTGCAGGCGCCGCTGGTCATCCGCCAGGGGCAGTCGGTACGCGTGGTGTCCCGCGGTAGCAGCTTCGCCGTGACGGCGGAGGGCCGCGCCCTGAACAATGCCGCGGAAGGCCAACTCGCGCAGATCCGCATGACCTCGGGGCAGACCGTCAGCGGTATCGCCCGTGCCGATGGCAGTGTAGAAATTTCCTTTTAGACTAAAGTTTTAAATGGCCATGCCGTTAAACTGGTCAAGTCCTAAAGTTTCGAGAAGATCGCCATGAAGATCGACAGCACCTACAAGCCCGCCAGCACAGCCGTTTCAGGCAATACCGCCAGCCGCCAGCAAGCAGCTCCCACCCCTGCCCAGGATGCAGTCAGCCTGAGCCAGTTGGCCGGCAGCCTGCAAAGCATGGAGCAGCAACCGGTGAATACGGCTCGCGTTCAGGAAATCAAGCAGGCCATTTCGGAAGGTCGTTTCAAGATCAATCCGGAGGCTATCGCTGACCGCCTGATCGAATCCGCCCGCGACCTGATCAGCAAATCAAGTAATCAGCGCCAGGCCTGATGTCAAGCATCGCCCAGCTGATCGAACGGGAAATCGTGCTGATTTCCCGTTTTGTTTCATTACTGCAGCAGGAGCAGGACACGCTAAAGCACGCACGCATCGCCGAGTTGCCGGCGTTGACGACAGAAAAATCCGCGCTGGTCGAACAGCTCAACACCCTGGAAGCCGACCGGCTGCTCGCCATTGGGGTCAAACAGAACGAGCGGGCGCCGTTGGCTATGGAAGCTTGGCTGAAGAACAACCCGGACGAACGCCTGGCTGCTGAAAGCTGGCTAAAACTACTGGAATTGGCTCGACAAGCCAAGAGCGCGCATCAGATTAACGCCCGACTGCTCGACATGCATGCCCGGCAGACGACCGAACTGCTGGCGGCCCTGACTCGTCAGGTCGAGAAACCGGCACTTTATGGCGCCAGTGGCCAGACCATGCCGGCGAGCGGCAGCCGGATTATCGATTCGGCCTGAAGCCCCGTGCGCGACGACTGCCCAGAAAATGGGACAGCAAGCGCCTCAAGCTGCCTCGGCAAAGCGCTCGCCGCCCGCTATGGCAAGCGAGCTTCTTTCAGTTCAGTCGGCTCTTCTGGTCGATTCGAATCGATCAGGATACTCACCCGGCGATTCCTGGCCCTTCCCTCCACCGTAGTATTGGTTTCGAGCGGGCGGGTTTCTCCGTAGCCAATCGCCGTCAAACGCTCGGCACCGACGCCACCGTCGTTGAATAAGCGCAATACCGTAGTTGCCCGCATGGCCGACAACTCCCAGTTCGAGGGAAATTGCGCGGTTGCAATCGGCACATTGTCAGTGTGGCCTTCAATCGTAATAGGAAAATCCGAAGCCGCCAGCACTTGTGCGATAGCCAACATTGCACTGATCGATGCACTCTGCAACTTGGCCTGCCCAGCAGGAAAAAGAATGCTGTCGTTGATTTCAATCGTCACGCCACGGCTGGTTTCCAGCAGGCGCACCTTGCCCTGAGCGACCAAGGGCTGAAGCGCTTCCATGATGTCGGAGGCGACATTTTTCATTTTATGCCGCTGCTCAACTTTCTTCTGTTCCTGCAATTTGTCCGGCTTGGCAATCGGCTTGACCGGCATCAGCGGGGCCCCCTGTATCACCGCAATCGGCTGCCCTCCGGGCTGGGCTGTCACATTCTTGAAGGCATTGGTCAGCGAATTGGACAGAACCTTGTACTTGCCCTCGTTAACAGAGGAGATGGCGTACATCACCACGAAGAAGGCAAACAGCAGGGTGATGAAATCCGCGTAGGAAACGAGCCAGCGCTCGTGGTTCTCGTGCTCTTCCTCGCGACGCCGCCGAGCCATTAGTTCAGGTAGCCTTTCAGACGGCCTTCAATGATCCGCGGGTTGTCCCCCACAGCAATGCCAACCAACCCGTCGACCAGCATTTCGCGAGTCGAGACCATCCGCATAATGTAGTACTTGAGCTTGGCGGCTATCGGCAGATAGACCAGATTGGCCAGCCCGACGCCATAGATCGTGGCGACGAAGGCGACGGCAATCCCCGCCCCCAATTTGGTCGGATCGGACAGGTTCTCCATCACATGGATAAGGCCCATTACCGCACCGAGAATCCCGATCGTTGGTGAATACCCCCCGGCCGCTTCCCAGATTTTTGCCGACTGACGCCACTCATCTTCGAAGGTATTGATCTCGACTTCGAGCAATTCGCGAATGCGCTCTGGATCGGCGCCATCGACCAGAAGCTGCAATCCCCGGCGGGCAAATTCGTCCTTGATCCCGGGAATATGATTCTCCAGAGCCAACAGGCCTTCCCGCCGCGAGAGTTGGCTCCAGTTCAATATTTGGTCGATCAGGCGCTTCTGTTCAATGACGGGCGGCACCCAGACCCATTTGACCATTTTCATGCCACGCCTGAAAACGTGGATCGGGCTTTGCAGCAAGACTGCCCCCAGCGTGCCACCGAGCACGATAAGCAGGGCAGTTGGCTGAACCAGGGAGCCGACATGGCCACCTTCGAGAATTTGACCGCCAATGATCGCAAAAAGGCCAATGGCGATGCCGGCCAGACTGATCTTATCCATCAAGCCTTCTCCTTGCGGCGTTTTGCGGCCTTCGGGATTTCTCCGACAATCTGGCTGCGCAGGCGAGCGATCGCCTGGCTATGCAACTGACAGACGCGAGATTCGGTAACGCCCATCACCTCGCCGATTTCCCGCAAATTGAGGTCCTGTTCGTAATACAGGGCCATCATCAGTTTTTCCCGCTCGGGAAGTCCGCCAATTGCCGCCACCAGCAAGGCCTTGACGCCCCGATCCTCGAGAATGGAGGCAGGGTCGGCTGCATTGTCAGTCAAGTGGCGCTCGAGAAAATCCTCCTCGCCATCGCCGGCCAAATCGTCGAAATAGACCAGTTGGTGACCGCGGGCGTCTTGCAGGGTTTTTTGGTAGTCAGCCAATGACATACCGAGCGCCTCGGCCAACTCCCTCTCGGAGGGTACTCGGCCACGCTCGTGCTCAAGCTGATTGATCGCTGCCTCAATGCGCCGCAACTCACGACGAAGATTGCGTGGCAACCAGTCGTTTTCCCGCAATCCATCCAGCATGGCGCCGCGGATACGCTGAGTGGCATAGGTTTCGAACTGGGCGCCAAAACCTTCCTGGAAGCGATCGATTGCATCAAGCAAGCCGATCATGCCGTTCTGAACCAGATCATCGAACTGAACGCTGGGCGGCAAACGCGCCATCAAGTGATAGGCGATACGCTTCACCAGCGGCGCGAAGCGCTGAACCAACTGATCCCTGTCTGGCTGCCCGGCAGCGTTATACATCAAGCTCGAAGTACGTTGGGTGTTATGCGTTGGCTCAAGTGTAACAGTTGCTGCATGAATTGCTCGACCCCTCCCGCTTCACTCTCGCTGCGCTGCCAGTACAGCATGTCGGATGCGATATCGCGGAAGGCCTCGGCAGCCAGTGAATCCGGCGCCTGAACAAGGACCGGGCGACACAACTGAGCGGACTGACGGAGCGCTTCATCAAGCGGGATTGCACCGGCATAATCCAGACGGGCAATACCTCGCTGGGCGGCTACCTGAGCGATATTTTCATAGATCGAACGAGCATCCGGCTGACTGCGCACCTTATTGACCAGGATACGGAAATGCTTGCGCGAAAATGCGTGGCTAACCTTTTTGATCAACGAGTAGGCTTCCGTGATCGAAGCACTGCTGCCCGACAGGACAACAACCGCCTCCTGAGCCGCCAGCCCGAATGGAGAAAAGCCATTCGGATGAGCCATGCTGGCGTCGACCAGAATCACATCAATGGGTCGCTCCAGCCCCGACATCGCGTCGAGCAGGGTTTGCTGTTGCGGCAGGGATAAACGACCGAGCTTTTTGACGGCACGCGCCGCCGGCAGAACCCGCAGGCCATGCATCGGTTGCAACAAAACCTGGGACAAAGGCAGTTCTCGTTGAACCACATTCAGCAAATCGTTCCGGGCGACCAAGCCAAAGGTGGCAGCAATGTCATCACCCGGCGCATGCTCGTCGATGATCAGCACTTCCTTGCCGAGGCGAGCCAGCGCCACGCCGATATTGGCGACGGCCACGCTACGCCCGACGCCCTCGCATCCAGCGACAAAAGTGACTACCTGCAGTTGCTGGCCACCGCCCAGCAGGCGCCGCAGGCCAGCGGCCTGATCGACACGAAAATCAGCCACGACGTCCTCCGACCGCAACCATGCCGGCGTTGGCCATCATCAGCGCAGGTTCCACACCATCGTATTTATGCGGAGAGCTTTCCGGCACATCCTTGAAGGCACGATGCAACAGGTAGCTTCGGTTTGGCAGATGCAGATCTTCCGGTACGCGCTGGCCATTCGATACGTACAGCAGCTTCAGGCTGTGCCGCATGATCACATCCAGGGCCGTTGCCAGACTGGCCGCTTCATCAATCTTGGTCAGAATGCAACCCGCCAGGGTATCGCCGGCATAGGCTCGCACGACATCGTCCAGCGTATCGCCACGCGCTGTCGAATTCAGCAGCAACAGACGCTTCACATCACAGCCGGCCAGCATGTCGGTCAATTCCGGCACCAGCTTGTCCTTCTGGCTCATGCCCATGGTGTCGATCAGGACCATGTGCTTGTGCTGCAATTCAATCAGGGTCTGGCGCAGTTCAGTCGCATCCTTGACCAGATGAACAGAAACACCAAGGATACGGCCGTAGATGCGCAGCTGCTCATGCGCCCCGATCCGGTAGCCGTCCGTGGTGACCAAGGCTACCTTGCTCGGACCATGCCGCAACACACAGCGCGCCGCCAGCTTTGCAGTCGTTGTCGTCTTGCCTACGCCAGTTGGCCCGACCAGCGCGTAAACACCGCCCCGATCGACGATATCGTTTTCGTTGCCGATGGTCATCAGTGAGCGGTCCGCAGCCCCCTTTACCCAGGCCATGGCCTCGATATTATTCATTTCGTGAGGCAAATCGGTGAGCAGATCGCGCGCAAATTGCGGAGAAAACCCGGCATCAAGCATCTGGCGCAGAATTTCTGTCTTCACCGGCTCGGAGCGAGCCGTCTCTCCCCAAGCAAAGCCGGCCAGATGCTGCTCGACAATCCGGCGCAGCGAACGAATTTCCTCCATCACCTCCATCGGCACCACGTCAGCCTCCGGGCGACGCTGCGGTGCAGCCTGGGTTGGTGCTGGAGCAGCCGGCGGCAGCGGATTCCCAACCGGGCGCTGCGGTGCAACCGGTATAGCCCCTGAACGGCCAAGGTCAAGATTGCGCAAGGCGCCATTTTTCGGAATACCGGCGTTCACCGTCCCTGCAGGCTTCTGTGCAGCCGCCTGAGCGATATTTTGCCGGGGCATCTGGGGCGCCTGGGACATGACCGGCGGGGGAGTCGGTTGCGAGATGCGAGCCCGTGCAGAATTCAACACAACACGGTAGTCGTCATCAAATTCGTTTTGTTGCGGCCGCCTTTCTGGCGGTGCGCGATCGGCCACCGGTGTGGGCACGATCATCGCCATGTCGCGGGCAGCAACAGCCATGATCTCAACCCCACCCGGAACCCCTCGGTTTGAAAGGATGATCGCGTCGTTACCGAGCGTTTCCTTCACTTTCCTCAAGGCATCCCTTGCATTGGCCGCGATGAATTTTCTGACGTTCATGTTCTACCTCCGATGATCGAGGTCACCTTGATAATTCGAGCTTCAGGCACTTCGTTGTGTGACAGCACCTTCAACTGGGGAATGGTGCGGCGCAGAAATTTGGAAAGGAGCAAACGCAGGCTACCCGGCACCAGCAATACCGCCGGCAGGCCAAGCCCCTCCTGGCGCTCGGCAGCAGCCGCAGTCTCGCGGACCAGCGTATCCGCCAGCCCCGGCTCGAAACTGGTGTTTTCAGAACCGCCGGCGACGGCTTGGGAGAGCAGGCGCTCAAGCGTCGGATCAAGCGACATGACCTGCATTTCGCTGCTTCCGGGGAAGATCTGCTGGACAATCGCGCGGCCAAGCGCCATGCGCACCTGGGTCGACAGGTCGTCGGCGTTCTGGGTACGCGTCGCGTGATCGGCCACCGTTTCGATAATGGTTCGCATGTCGCGGATATGGACGCCTTCCTCGAGCATCGCCTGCAAGACTTTTTGCAGGATGCCGAGCGGCAAAACCTTGGGCACCAGATCCTCGACCAGCTTGGGCATTTCCTTCGCCAGATGGTCGAGCAGTTGCTGCACTTCCTGGCGCCCCAGCAGCTCCGCCGCGTGGGTCAGAATCAGATGATTGAGGTGGGTCGCAACCACCGTCGAGGCATCAACGACGGTATAACCATAGGCTTGGGCCTGATCGCGCTGACCGGCATCAATCCAAGTAGCCGGCAAGCCGAAGGCCGGATCCTTCGTCGTCGCACCATTGAGGGTACCTGCGACACGCCCCGGATTGATGGCCAGATACTGTCCAGCATAGGCCTCGCCCTGCCCGACCTCCACGCCCTTGAGCAGGATGCGATAGGCGTTTGGCTTCAACTCCAGGTTGTCGCGAATGTGCACTGGGGAAACCAGAAAACCGACTTCCTGAGCAAATTTCTTGCGAATGCCACGGATACGGCGCAACAACTCGCCATCCTGCGACTTGTCGACCAGTGGAATCAGACGGTAGCCAACTTCCAGACCCAGCACATCCAGCGGCGCCACATCGCTCCAACTGGCCTCCAGGGCCTCCGGAACGGCAGCCGGCGCAACCGGCACCGGCGTCGCGACAACGAGCTTTTCACGCTTAGCCATTGTCCAGGCAAACCAGCCAAGCGAAGATGCCAGCATCAGGAAGACCAGATTCGGCATGCCCGGAATCAAGCCCAGGAAGCCCACAATGGCAGCCGTCACACCCAGGACTTTCGCGCTGCGGAACATCTGGCCCATCACCTGCTGGCCTATATCACGGTCATCGGAAACCCGGGTCACCACCATACCGGCCGCGATGGAAATGATCAGGCCTGGGATCTGGGCAACCAGACCGTCACCGATGGTCAGCAAGGTATAGTTCTTGGCAGCCTGCGCCAATTCCATGTTGTGCTGCAGCACCCCAACGATCAGGCCGCCAACGACATTGAGCAACATGATGATGATGCCGGCCACGGCATCACCACGCACAAACTTCGAGGCACCGTCCATGGAACCGAAGAACTCAGCTTCCCGTGAAATTTCGGTTCGCCGCTTGCGGGCCTCTTCCTCACCGATCAGGCCGGCATTGAGGTCGGCATCGATCGCCATCTGCTTGCCCGGCATCGCGTCAAGCGTGAAGCGCGCCGAGACTTCCGCTACCCGGCCGGCACCCTTGGTGATCACGACGAAGTTGATAACCACCAGGATCAGGAAAACCATGATGCCGACGGCAAAATTTCCACCGACCAAGAAGTGCCCGAAGGCCTCAATGACCTTGCCAGCCGCATCCGGCCCGTTGTGGCCCTCAAGCATGACGATCCGGGTCGAGGCCACGTTCAGCGACAGGCGTAGCAACGTAGTGACCAGCAGCACCGTCGGAAACACCGAAAAATCCAGCGTTTTCTGGGTATTGACCGCAACCAGCAAGACCAGCACCGAAATTGCGATATTGAACGTAAAGAACACATCCAGCACGAACGCCGGAAGCGGCAGCACCATCATCGCCAGGATCATCAGGATCAGGATGGGTGCCGCCAGCTGCGTGACGTTCATGCGTCCCAGAAGGCCTTGCATGCTGAGTGATGAGGCAGCCATTTACGCAGCCTCCGGGACAAGTTCGGGAGGCACCGACAAATCACGCGGTGGAACCGGATAGATGCCGCCTACCTGACGCCAGTTGGCGAGCTGATAGATATAAGCAAGAACCTCCGCGACTGCGTTATACAGGGCGGAGGGGATTTCTGCATCGAGTTCGGCGTGCTTGTACAAGGCGCGCGCCAAAGGCGGCGCCTCCATAATCGGCACCGCATTCTCGTTGGCAACTTCCTTAATTTTCAGCGCCACCGCACCAACGCCTTTCGCCACCACCCTGGGTGCCGCCATGCCCGTCTGATACGCAAGGGCCACGGCATAGTGCGTCGGGTTGGTGACCACGACATTTGCCTTCGGCACAGCCGACATCATGCGTTTGCGGGCAGCCTGCATCTGAAGGCTGCGGATGCGGCCCTTGACATGCGGGTCGCCCATCATTTCCTTCATTTCCTGCTTGACCTCTTCCTTGGTCATCTTCAGCTTGGCAAAGTACTGCCAAAGCTGGAAAGGCACATCGGCGGCCACAACCAGAACCAGAGTAGCCACCAGAATCAGGAAGGAAAAGGACACCAAGTTGCCCGCATGCGCCAGACCAGCCTCAAGCGGCTCTCCCAGCAAGCCAAAGATCTCATCGCGCTCTTTCCAGATCAACATCGCGGCAACGCCACCAACCAACACTGCCTTCAGAATCGCCTTGGCCAACTCCATCAGGCTATTCCAGGAAAACATCCGGCCAAAACCGGTCAGCGGATTCAAGCGATTCAGATCAGGCACCAGTGCCTTGGAAGAAAAAACCCAGGCGTTCAGGAAAAACGGGGGAAGGATGGCTGCGAACAGCAATAAGCCGAGCAGTGGCGAAAATACGAAAAGCGCATCGCCCGAGATTTCCGCAAGACGCGGCAGCATCAGGTCAGGATTCCTCATATACGGCGTCTCAACCGTAAACCCTTTCTGCATGATTATCAGGGAGCGTTGAACAAACCAGCCACCCATCATCCAAAAAGTAGCGCCGGCGACAACCAGAACCAGAAACGTAGCAAGTTCGCGGGAATGGGGGACCTGACCCTGTTCGCGGGCCTGCTCGATTCGCCTGCCTGTAGGCTCTTCAGTTTTCTCGAGGTCGCTATCTTCCGCCATAGCCATCTTTGGTTAGTGTTGTGGCTATTATAGGAAAAAACTAGAAAAATTAAAGAGGTACGTGAGTTTATTTAGCCTGTTTCTCAAATGCCGGTCGCAAGCACATGACAACAGAGTAAACCTGCAAAAAGCAAAGAGGGGGCAAAGCCCCCTCTCAACTCGTTGACTTGGAACGGTAATTAGACGAAGTCGAGCGACCTCATTCCGGAACCAATGTCGACATGCTGACCAATATCCGACAGCAACTCCTTCATGTCGAGAATCAGCACAATCTGGCCATTCGACAGCGTGGTGACGCCGGCAACGCCCTTGGGACGGAAATCTTCAAGAGACTTGATGACCGCATCGTCTCGCCCGGCGAAACTGTCGACCCCGAGAATGAAGCTGCGCTCCGCCGTCTGCATGAACACACCGTACTCCGGCTCATGCTCCTGTGGCCAGCCGAGCAGGCGCGCCAGCGTAATGACCGGCAACACCTCACCGCGAACCACCAGGGTTTCCTTGCCGCCCACTTCCTGAATACGGCTCTGCTCGATCGGCAAAATCTCGCGAACCATCGACAGCGGCAAGGCAAAGGGCTGATCACCCAGCAACACCAACAGGACCGGCAAAATGGCCAGCGTCAGCGGCAGGGAGATAATGAAGACCGAGCCCTTGCCTGGCTCGGAGCGAATTTCAATCGAACCGTTCAGCTTCTGGATGTTGGTCTTGACCACATCCATACCTACACCACGACCAGACACATCGGAAATCTGTGCCTTGGTGGAAAAACCAGGCAGGAAGATCAGATTCAAACTCTGGCGCTCGTCCAGCGTATTCGCCTCCTCCTCCGAAACCAGGCCCTTTTCGATGGCCTTGGCACGAATACGTTCGGCGCTCATCCCCTTGCCATCATCGGCAATGATCAGGACGATGTGGTCCCCCTCCTGGCGAGCCTCCAGGCGCACCAGGCTCTTTACCGGCTTGCCCGATAGCTGGCGCTCGTTCGGCATCTCGACACCGTGATCGACGGCATTCCGGATCAAGTGAATCAACGGATCGGCCAAGTCTTCGATCATGGTCTTGTCGACCTCGGTCTCCTCACCTGCCAGCACCAGTTCGACATCCTTGCCCAATTGGCGGGCGAGGTCACGGGCAATACGGGGATATTTCTGGAACAGACGACCGATCGGCTGCATCCGGGTCTTCATCACCGAGTTCTGCAGATCGGAAACCAGCAGATCAAGCTGACTGACCGCCTGATCAAGGGCGTGCAAGGTTTCCGAATCGTTTTTCCCGGCCAAGATATCGGCACGCAAACTGGTCAGGCGGTTCTTGGTCAAACCGATCTCACCGGAAAGATTCAATACCTGATCCAGTCGAGATGTATCGACACGTATCGTGTTTTCACGCGCACGTTCTTCCACGCGGCGAGCGTTGACCGGCGGATTACCCGGCTTGTCGCTGGCCCGGCGACCAAAAGGCGATGCTGCAGCCGGCTGTGCCACTGCGGTTGAGGACACCGCCGCCGCAGGGGTAACCGCGATCTCGACGGCCGCTGCCTCCGCTTTGGTAATCAATTCACTTTGTGGCGCCGCGCTTGGCGCCTGGCCAGTGACTGCCGCATGCAGGAGATTCCAGTCCGGCTCACCGGGCGCCGATGTCGCGGCTGCCGGTGGCACAGACTCAGCCGGGGCGGTCGGCGCCACAATCGGTGCAGCAACAGGCGCCTCGCCAGTCAGCGCCCCCTGCAATGCTGCGATAACCGCCGGGTCGGCTGGCTGAGGCTGAACCATCTGCCCCAGTTCGCCGAACATCTCCCGCACCCCCTTGGTGGCTGCCATGATGACATCCATCAATTCCGGGTTAAGTTCGAGTTCGCCATTACGCAGGCGGTCGAACAAATTTTCAGTCAGGTGGCAAAGAGTGACCAGCTCGGTGGCATTCAGGAAGCCCGCGCCTCCCTTGACCGTATGAAACCCACGAAATATGTCATTCAGCAAGCCACGATCGTCCGGCATCTTCTCGAGATCGACCAGTTTGTTGTCCACATCCGACAACAGGTCGTGAGCCTCCTGCAGGAAATCCTGCAGGAGATCTTCCATTCCGCCAAAATCACTCATATTGCCCCCCCTCAGAAACCGAGGCTATCGAGCAGGTCATCAACCTGCTCTTGGTTAACCACGACATCGGTTCGCCCTTCGGCATTGATTACCGGGCCATTCATCAGGCTGGCCACTTCCTCGGTACGTTTCGTTTCCGGCACAACTTCAATCAGCAGAGTCATCAACCCGGATTCAAGATCCTGGGCAAGAGAAACCACCTTCTTGATGACCTGCCCGGTCAAATCCTGAAAGTCCTGCGCCATCATGATCTCGGTAAGCTGAGCATGGGTGTCGCGGGTTTTCCTGGGCAACTGCTCGTTCAGGTAGGCGCGCGTTTCGGCAGCCAGCAACTTGAAATCCTGCGGCCCCATTTCGTTGGCAAAGACTTTGTCCCAACGCTGGCCAAGCGCACGAGCGCCATTTTCAATGTCGTCGACCAAGGGACTGGCAATATCCGTGGCATTCAAGACGCGACACGCCGCCTGTTCGGTCAGATTCGCCACATAAGTCAGGCGGTCCTTGGCATCGGGAAGTGCCGAAACGGTCTTCTCAAGCAGTTTGTCGTAGCCCAGTTGTCCCAACGTGTCGTGCAGGGCACGCGCCATATGGCCGATACGATTGAAGACAGCCTCTTGCTGGGACCATGCATCACCACCGGAGGCAGAAACGGCCTGTGCCATGTCGCTGCTACTTTGTGCAAGCGCCTGTTCAGCCTGGGTTTCGGCGGCGACACTGTCAAACAAATCCTGCAGGTCATCGGAGTCGCTACCTGTAGAAACTACCGGCGCAGGAGCAACAGGAGCTGATGGCGCAACTGGTGCCGGGGTGTAATCGGAAGCGATTGAGTCAAAGAGCGCTTCGAGGTCGTCGGAATCGTTGTTGGCAGACATGATTCCCCCTTAGGCCTGACCCATTTTTTCGAAAATCTTGTTCAGTTTTTCGGACAGGGTTCCCGCCGTGAAGGGCTTGACGATGTAACCACTCGCCCCGGCCTGCGCGGCAGCAATAATATTTTCCTTCTTCGCCTCGGCAGTAATCATCAAGACGGGCAGATGCTTGAGATTCGGGGTGGCACGAATGGTCTGCAGCAATGTCAGACCGTCCATATTTGGCATATTCCAGTCGGTCACCACAAACTCGAACCCGCCAGCCTGAAGTTTTTGCAGCGCGATAGCGCCGTCTTCGGCCTCATCAACGTTGGTATAGCCCAACTCTTTCAGCAAGTTACGGACAATTCGACGCATCGTGGAAAAATCATCCACAACCAGAAATCTCATTTTGGGATCAGCTGCCATGCAGTACTCCAGAAACTTTACTTGTTATCGTTCAATCAGCGGACGCAGCGTATCTGCCAACGCCTCAGCATCGAATTTTGCGACATATGCGTCCACACCCACCGACTTGCCCATCGCACGATTGGCTTCGGAAGAAAGTGAAGAGTGCATGACGACGGGCACCCCTTCGAAACGCGGGTCTGATTTGATATTTTTGGTCAGGACGTAACCGTCCATTTCCGGCATCTCGGCATCAACCAGTATCAGACGGACATCGTCACGGATATTGCGCCCCATCTGCAAGGCATGAGCAGCAATTCCCTGCAGGCGCGTCCAAGCTTCCATGCCATTGGTGGCATGCTTGTGGCGCACACCGAGTTTGTCGAGAACTTCGGAAATTTTCCGGCGGGCAACGCTGGAGTCATCGACAAAAAAGACGCTGGTCTCCGGATCGACCCTGGCCGGCGGAATATCGACAATCATCGCCTCGCCAAACGCATTGGCCAGAATCTGTTCAACGTCGAGAATGGATACCAGGCCACCGCTTTCGAGCTCGATCACGGCGGTGATCAGGCCCTGATTCGCACTCAGCACGCTTTCAGGCGCCTTTACCCGCTCCCAATCCACACGGATGATCCGATCAACATCATGGACAAGGAAACCGAGGGTACGCTTCGAGTACTCAGCGACCATCATTGTCTTACCCAGCCCGGGCTGAGTATCCAGATGCATGAACGGCGCCAGTGAAAGCACCGGAATAACATTGCCACGCAAGGAGATCAGGCCTTCGACACCGCGCGGCATGTTCGGCGTCTTGGTAATGTGAGGCGTCCGACCGACTTCGCGGACCTTAAAAACATTGATGCCGAAAATCTCGCGCGTACCGAGCGTAAACAGCAAGATTTCCATTTTATTGGAACCCGCCAATCGAGTCCGGGCATCAACACTATCCAGCAGATTTTTATTCTCAACGAGGTTCATCACCAACTCCCGCTATCTCAAGCCACGCTGACTGGCGACGTTTCGACGCCCAGGCGCCGCGCCAGTGTTTCGGACAAACGCATCGGCTCAAACTTGGGCACGTACTCATCCACCCCCACTGATGCACCAAGCTTCTGATTCGACATACCGGACAGCGACGAATGCATGATGACCGGTACGCCATTGAAGCGCGGGTCAGACTTGATTTTCTTGGTCAGGATGTAACCGTCCATTTCCGGCATTTCGATGTCGGTCAACACCAGGCTGATGATCGAAGAAGCCGGTTTGCCGATGGACTGCGCATAGGTAGCGACTTTTTCCATCTCTTCCCACATTTGGCGGCCATTTACCGCCGATATTCCCTTGACGCCCATGGCCGAAAGTGTACGCTCAATCTGCTTGCGGGCGACACTGGAGTCATCACAATAGAAAACCGTGCTATCAGGGCGATCCACAGTAACTACACCCCGATACATGATCTCGTTATCGATGCTGGTCGTTTCGGACAACACTTTCTCGACGTCCATCATCATGACCAGGCGGTTGTCTTCAAGCTCCGTCACCGCAGTCACCAAGCCACCGGTCTGCGAGGTCAACATTTCAGGGGGGACACGCATCTTGCTCCAGTCGAGCCTCAGGATTGTATCGACCCCTTCGACAAGAAAACCCTGCGTATGACCGTTGTACTCGGTGACGATCATGATTTCACGCGGCGTCTCCGGGGAAATCCCTGAATACTTGGCCAGATCAATCACTGGAACGAGAGCACCGCGCAGGCTGACCATTCCCTCGACCGAAGACGGCATATCGGGGGCCGCGGTAATGACCGGGGTACGCATGACCTCACGAACCTTGAAGACATTGATGCCATAAGTTTCGCGGCGCCCCGTACGCTGATCTACTCCGAGGAAAAAAAGGAGTATCTCAAGCTTGTTGGTGCCAGCAAGCTTGGTTCGCGCATCAATATTCTTCAGTAGTTCCGACATCTTCATCCTCTCGTGCGTTGCACATCGGGCTGTTTTACACACCCGAAGTGGGCGCCACCCTTGAACTGCAACGTACCACCCTTCACCACCCAGTGACCGCGTTTAGCAACATTAACGGCAGCCCACGCGGATTATTTAGGAAATTTGAAACAATTTACCAAAATTAGCAATATCTAGCACCTGTTTCACATTCCCACGAACACCGGTCAGGGCAACTTCTTTGTTTGCACCGCCCAATTTGTCACGCAACATCAACAACATACCCAAGGCGGAACTATCGAGATAGTCCACCCCTGAAAAATCCACAACAACAGATCTCACTGCGGCATCAGTAACCAAGGGCTCATAGGAGCCGCGAAACTCGCGGTGGGTGTTGAAATCAAAACGTCCGACCAGCTTGATAATCGCTTTGCCAGCCTCATTGACAATACTTGCTTGCATTTTTTTTCCTATTCAAATAACCCGGACTGCGCTCTAGTTTAATACTTTACTCATATGCGACAAGTCTGTCCTGTCGTTTACGAGTTGATGGCACCGATAACCCGCCGCGCCATGTCGTCCAGCGAACACTGCTCATCGACCGCGCCGATCAAAAATGCTTCGCGCGGCATCCCGTAAACAACACAGCTAGCTTCATCTTGTCCAAACGTTCTTGCTCCTGCCTGGCGCATGCGCAGCAATCCTTGAGCACCATCCTTACCCATGCCCGTCAGGATTACCCCGATCGCCTTGCGACCGACCAGTGCAGCTGCCGAATCGAACAACACATCGACGGCTGGGCGATGCCTATTGACGGGGGGCGTCGCAGCGAGCTCGGTCAGGAAACCGGAAGTACCACGCCGAATCGACAAATGGGAATGTCCTGGCGCGACATAAACGGTGCCAGGCTCAATTTTTTCATTTCCCTTGGCTTCGACGACGCGTGGCGCGCACAGACTATCCAGACGACGCGCAAAAGAGGCGGTAAACGTTTCGGGCATATGCTGAACGATCAGGATTGGTGGGCAATCCGCAGGAATACCGAGCAGGAAATCCTTGATTGCCTCCGTTCCTCCTGTTGAAGCGCCGACAAAAATGATTTTCCCGCTGCCCCCCAAGCCTGTTTTTGCCGGCGCCGATGCCGGAGCCGGTTTCGTTGCGCCCCCCCCATGCCCGGTCATTGTCCGGCGGAGTCGCGCCCCTTTGGCGGCGCGAATCTTTTCGACGAGTTCTTCTGCATAATTCTCCATGCTCCTTTCGCCATCAGCCTTGGGCTTGCCGATGAAATCGATGGCACCAAGCTCCAGTGCCTTCAGCGTCGTATCGGATCCAGCCTCTGTGTATGAAGAAACCATGACCACAGGCATGGGACGCAAGCGCATCAGACGCTCGAGAAACTCCAGGCCATCCATTTTCGGCATCTGAACATCGAGCGTCAGCACATCCGGATTCAGCACCTTGATCATTTCGCGTGCGCTTTGGGCATCCGGAGCCGCCCCGACCACCTCCATGTCGGGAGCAAGATTGATCATCTGGCTCAACAAGCCACGCATCAAGGCTGAATCATCAACCACGAGAACTCGAATTTTTATCGGCATTTATTCCGTAATCAAAGGCAAAATTTGCAGGATCTCAAGCTTGGCCCAGCCCATTCACATTCAAATAAACAGCTCGACGTCGCCTTCCATGCGCGCTCCAGCCAGGCGCACCTTGTAGTCGTTCTCGCGGCTGAACAAAGTATCGTTATGAACACGATGCAGCTTCTTGACCAGCACTTTCCCGGAGAAGGGAAAATAGTAGACTTTCCGTGGATAGGAATCCAACAAGTCCTTTGCCACGATAGGGATTTTTTCAGTTTTGAGAAAATCGAGTACGAATTCGGCATTTCTGGCACCGACATTGCTGCTGGCCAGACTGGCCAGTACAGCTCCGCCACCAAACACCTTGGCCTCCAGACGATTACGTCGCGCGCCCAGCTTGAGCAGGTGATTGATCAGTACCTCCATGGCGTAGGTGCCGTAACGCGCCGATGTGCCGACTGTTTCCCGTCCGCCGTCGTCAGGCAACATGAAATGGTTCATCCCGCCGATGCCGGAATCGCTGTCCCGAATACAGGCTGCCACACAAGACCCGAGCACCGTCACCAGCAATGCCTCCTGATTGGCGACAAAATACTCACCCGGCAGTATCTTGGCTGCTTCTAATCCAAATTTGCGATCAAAATAGCGGTTGGTAGCCAGATTTTCGTCGTAGGCGTGTGACACTTCGTCCTTTCGCTAGCGTGCACGGGCCAAGGCATAAACCGTCTTGCCTTGGGACTTGAACAGGTCTGCCGCATGCAGGAAGCTCTCCGAATGACCGGCAAACATCAGGCCATCCGGCTGCATCATCGGCGCAAAGCGGGAAAGAATCTTGTACTGGGTTGGCTTATCGAAATAGATCATCACATTTCGACAAAAGATCACATCGAGCGGCCCCTTGACCGAGTAACTCGCATCCAGAAGATTGATGCGCTGAAACTCGATCATCTTTTTCAACTCGGGACGAATCGACACATAGCCCTCCTGCGCCCCCGTTCCGCGCAAAAAGAATTTGCGCAGGCGCTCCGGTGAGAGCTTCTCGACCCGTTCAATCGGGTACACCCCCTTCTGGGCCGTTGCCAACACATTGGTATCGAGATCCGAAGCCATGATCGTGACGTGCGAAACGTTGGCGCCAAAGGTTTCTTGGACGGTCATTGCGATCGAATAAGGCTCTTCACCGGTCGATGCCGCCGAACACCAGACGCGAATTGGGCGCGTGGTGCCGATCTTGCGAAGATGTTCGGCAAAGATCGGAAAATGATGCGGCTCGCGGAAAAAGGAAGTGAGGTTCGTGGTCAACGAATTGACGAAACGCTCCCATTCATCGCCGCCATTTTTTTCCAGCGCATCCAGATATTCCGCGAAGGATGATTTGCCGGTCGCACGCAGGCGACGGGCCAGGCGGGAATAAACCATGTCCTGCTTGACCGGCGACAAGGAAATACCGGCGTGCTGGTAAATCAGCTTGCGCACACGCTCGAAATCCGTCGTCGAAAACGAAAACTCTCGATTGCTCGCCTCGCGCGACGGCAAACTTGCCGACAGTGAGGATCTAAGCGTAGATACAGGTGGTGCCGGCTTTCGCAGATCGGTCATGATCAGAACTCCTCCCACTCGTCATCCAGACTGGTTGGCAGTGCCGGCGATTTCTTGGCACTAATCCGCTCGTTACGCGGTGCCTGAGCAGCACCCCGCTGGCTGCTGCGCGGTGCCTCCAGACGAGCCATTCCGCCCCCTTCTGCGACCTTGAAAACCGAAACAGCCTGAGCCAGGTTGTGCGCCTGTTCCTCAAGGCTTTCAGCCGCAGCGGCGGCCTCTTCAACCAGCGCGGCGTTCTGTTGCGTCACTTCGTCCATCTGGCTGACGGCCAGGCTGACTTGCTCGATGCCCGAGCTTTGCTCACGGCTGGCATCGGAGATGTCGCCCATGATCTTGGCGACCCGCTTGATGCTCGAGACGACTTCTTCCATGGTCCGCCCGGCTTGATCAACCAGCTTGTTGCCGATTTCGACCTTTTCGACGGAATCGGAGATCAGCCCCTTGATTTCCTTGGCGGCGGCAGCGCTGCGCTGGGCGAGGTTGCGGACTTCGGTGGCGACCACGGCAAAGCCGCGGCCTTGTTCGCCGGCCCGGGCGGCTTCCACGGCAGCGTTGAGGGCGAGGATGTTGGTCTGGAAGGCGATTCCGTCGATGACGCCGATGATGTCGGCAATCTTGCTGCTCGACTGGTGGATGGCGTTCATGGTGTCGACGACCTGCCCGACGACTTCGCCGCCCTTGACGGCCACGTGCTGGGCGTTGCCGGCCAGTTCATTGGCCTGGCGGGCGTTGTCGGCGTTTTGCTTCACGGTGCTGGTCAGTTGTTCCATGCTGGAAGCGGTCTCTTCCAGGCTGCTCGCCTGTTCTTCCGTCCGGCTCGACAGGTCCTGGTTGCCCGAGGCAATTTCCTTCGCCGCCGTGTTTATCGCGTCGGTTGACTCCTTGATCTGCCCGACAATTTCCTGCAAGCGAGCGACGGTCGTGTTGGCATCATCCTTAAGTTGCCCGAAGGTACCGGCATATTCGGCTTCAATGGTCTTCGTCAGATCGCCATCCGCCATGGCCGAAAGCACGTTGGCAACATCCTCCAATCCCCGCTGGCTGGTATCGAGCAGGCGGTTGAGATCTTGAGCGAGGCTGCGGAAGAACCCATCCTTGCCCTCCTCACCGACGCGTACGGTGAAATTGCCGTTAGCGGCGCCCCCAACAATGGCGGCCACCTCCCGCTCTACTGCCACCTCATTCGTCCGGTCACGCCACTCGCCGACCGTACCGAGACGTTGACCTCGGTCGTTAATGATCGGATTGGTAGTCACCATGTAAACACGGTTCCCGATATCCATCTCCGAACGTCGCATCTCCGTCAAATTCTTCAGCTTGGCGATAGCTTCGTCACGACCGTCCCGATAGAAAATACCCACATCGTTGCCAACCAATTTGTCGGCACTGAACCCCGGAATATATGACCTCAGAACCTCCTCCATTTCTTCAACCGCTTTCAGGAGGGCCTTGTTGGCATAGATGATGCGCCCATCAAGATCAGCAATGCGCACAGGGCTGCTCACACAATCCAGACCAATCTTGATTCGCAGATTTTCGTCGCCGACGCGGCTCGCCTCGGCGACATTGAAGCCTTGCTGGATCTGCATCGACTGCAGCCCCTGCATCACCTTGCCCAGTTCGTCATTACGGGTGATATCGACGTTGCGTGTGTAGTCGCCGCGAGCCAGCGACTGGAAGGTCGCGATGATGTCCTCCAGCGGCCGCATGACGGAGCGCATGATGCTCCAGGCGACAAAGGCGCCGAAAGCCAGCGCAGCCAGGACGATGGCGATCACCATGATGCGGAACTGCTGGTATGCCTGGTCGGTCTCCGTCAGTTGCGCCTTGCCCCGATTAATCTGCAATTGGTAGAGATCGTCGGCGCGCTTCGAAGCTTCTTCATACGCCGGGTTGAGCTTCTTCAGGAGGATCACATTGGCTTCGTCGTAACGACCTGCCGCGATTGCAGCCTTTGCAGCCAACAGGCCTTCTGTGACGTAAACCTTGCGGGCAGCCACATAGGCATCTGCCAACTGGCGGTGTTCGTCAGAAGCAATTGCTTTCGAATAGCGCTCCCAATGGCCGGTGATGGTAGAGATATTTTTATCGATCGCGCCGAGGTGAGTATCTACGCCGTGCTCATGGGCTTTGGCATTGGGACTGGCCGGATCGTGCTGGAAAGCCAGAAGGATCTGCGAGCGATTGTCCGCCATCAGCTTGCCGATTGCTGCCAACTCCTGGACAGGCTCAAGGCGATTGTTGTAAAGCCGGGCAACCGCATCGTCGCTCCGCCCCATCCCCCAGAGACCAAGCCCTGCCACCAAGGCAACAGCCAGAAGAATGACCGCAAAGGCGGCCGTCATGCGGTTTTTCAGAGAAAGCCCCGAGAGCAGACCAGGACCACCCTTGACGGCAGCGCCATGGCGAATCTGCAGGCTGCCTTGGCGTTTTTCGCGGAACAGTCGGTAGGCTTCTTCGGCCGCCTGGATCTGCTGGGCAGAGGCCTTGCGACGCACCGACATGTAGCCGACAACTTCGCTGCCTTCACGGATAGGCGTCGCCGTAGCGAGAACCCAGTAGTAGTCGCCGTTCTTGCAACGGTTCTTGACCATGCCCGTCCAGGGGCGACCATCCTTCAGATCACGCCATAGATCCTCGAAGGCCTCCGACGGCATATCGGGATGGCGAACCAGATTGTGCGGCTCGCCAATCAGTTCCGCTTCAGTAAAACCACTGATGTCGAGGAAGTCCCGGTTGATATATGTGATCCGCCCCTTGAGATCGGTTTTCGATACGATCAGGGTGTCATCCCGCAAATGCTGCTCTACGGTGGTTACCGGCAAATTTGTTCTCATTGCTCCTCCTCGTCCGTTCTTTTCTCTGTGTAGCTGGGTCTAAAACTCTTCCCACTTGTCATCGTCCTTGGACGCGGCAAGTTTGGCCGAGGATTTTGCTGCAGGCTCGACCAGTCGAACCGGCTCCCGGTGCGGAAGCGCCATCTTGACCGACGATGGGGCAACGCGTGCGGTCGGTGATACTCGACGGGCGATCGGTTGATCTTTTGAAATGGCAAAAACAGAAACAGCCTGAGCCAGGTTGTGTGCCTGTTCCTCAAGGCTTTCAGCCGCTGCTGCGGCTTCTTCAACCAGTGCGGCGTTCTGTTGCGTCACTTCGTCCATCTGGCTGACGGCCAGGCTGACTTGTTCGATGCCCGAGCTTTGCTCACGGCTGGCATCGGAGATGTCGCCCATGATCTTGGCAACCCGCTTGATGCTCGAGACGACTTCTTCCATGGTCCGCCCGGCTTGATCGACCAGCTTGTTGCCGATTTCGACCTTTTCGACAGAGTCGGAGATCAGTCCCTTGATTTCCTTGGCGGCGGCGGCGCTGCGCTGGGCGAGGTTGCGGACTTCGGTGGCGACCACGGCAAAGCCACGGCCTTGTTCGCCGGCCCGGGCGGCTTCGACGGCAGCGTTGAGGGCCAGGATGTTGGTCTGGAAGGCGATGCCGTCGATGACGCCGATGATGTCGGCGATCTTGCTGCTCGACTGGTGGATGGCGTTCATGGTGTCGACGACCTGCCCGACGACTTCGCCGCCCTTGACGGCCACGTGCTGGGCATTGCCGGCCAGTTCGTTGGCCTGGCGGGCGTTGTCGGCATTCTGCTTCACGGTGCTGGTCAGTTGCTCCATGCTGGAAGCGGTTTCTTCCAGGCTGCTCGCCTGTTCTTCCGTCCGGCTCGACAGGTCCTGGTTGCCCGAGGCAATTTCCTTCGCTGCCGTGTTGATCGCGTCGGTGGCTTCCTTGATCGAGGAGATGATCTCCTGCAAATTGTCGACTGTCGAATTGGCATCGGTCTTGAGAACGCCGAGCACGCCTTGGTAGTCAGCGTCGATCTTCTCGGTGAGGTTGCCTTGGGCAAGACGCGCGAACATCGCGCCGATATCGCCAAGTGCGCGGGTATTGGCCTCAAGCAGGCTGTTGATGCCCTCGGAAATTTGCTTGAAGAAACCGGTCATCTTGCCGGCGTCGAGGCGGCGACTGAAATCGCCCGAGGCTGCGGCGCCGATGATCGTGGCGACTTCGTTTTCGATCAGCACCTCAGCGGTGCGATCCCGCCATTCGACGACGGTGCCAAGGCGCTCGCCCTGGTTATTGACAATCGGACAGGCCACCAGCGTGAAATAGCGGCCACCAATAGCAATTTCGGTGCGATGGATGCCTCTCAGTGCCGCCAGCATGTTGCGCTGGTGACTTGGCTGCTTGTGATAGATGTCGAAGTTTGAACCCAGAATGGCGTCAGCACGGAAATTCGGCAATTGTGTCCGCAGGTCCGCCTCCGCGTTGCGCATCATTTCGAGTACCGAGTTATTGCAGTAAATGATGACGCCATTTACATCCGCGACCATCACACTGGTGGATGAGACATCAAGCGCCACCTTGATTCGCGTCGTTTCTGCCGCCGCCTTGGACTCAGCGTCCACTCGCTGCTTCAGGTCTGACTGCATCTTGCCGAGGGCATGCATCAACTGCGCCGGTTCGTCGTTGCCGACATGGTCGATACGATTTTCCAGATTGCCCTGAGCCACCGACTCGGCAATTGAAACCGCCTCTTTCAGCGGCCGGGTGATTTGCCGTGTCACCCATATCCCGGCCGGAATCATCACGGCAGCAGCAAGCACTATCAACAGCAACATCGTGGTCTGCACACTGGACTTGACTGCACCGATCTCGGCCACGTCCCGGTCATTGTTTTCACGCTGCAGTTGGACATATTCGCCAACTGCATCAAACCATTCCTGCATCCTGGGGCGGAAATCGTTAAAAAATACTTTTTCGACTTCAGCTCGATCGCCCAGTTTGATGTTTTCGAACAACTGAGTGATTGACGGTTCGACCGCCTTGCGCGTGGCCAGAATGCGCGCCACGATCTCTTTTCCGCGCGGCGAGGTCGTTGTGTCCACAATCTGGGTCTCAGCCTCCAGATACTTGGCAAAATCGGCCTCGACCTTGGCCTTTTCCCCTAGCTGTTTGTCCACATTCGTATAGATCAACGCAGTCCGCGTGTGTCTGGCAATCAGCAGATTGCGCATGCGCATATCGACCGCCAGCGACGTCTTTCTGACGTTGTTATTGATGATGTGATCGACCTTCTCGCCGATTGTGTTCAGGCTATACAGCGCGATGCCGACGAAGACAATCATCAGGCCAAGGGCGCCGATGGTCGTCAGGATGAGTCGAGTTCCAATCTTGTAACTACGCAAGCTGAGCATTCCCTGTCCTCGTCAAATGGGCGTTATCGGATTATTCGGTCGCCGAATCGATCAATTCCATATCGGCACTGGACATCAGGCGCTCGATATCGGTCACGATCATCATGCGGGACTCCTGCGAAGCCAGACCGAGGATGTACTTGGTATCGAAGTTCCCGGAGAAATCAGGGGCCGGCCGGATCTGCGAGCGAGTCAGCGACATGACGTCGGAGACGCTGTCGACGACCGCGCCGATTACCCGCCCGGCAATATTCAGAATGATCACCACGGTGAATGGGGTGTATTCGATCTTGCCAAGATTGAACTTGATACGCAGGTCAACGATGGGCACGATGATGCCGCGCAGATTGATCACCCCTTTGATAAAAGCGGGTGAATTGGCAATCAGGGTCGGCTGTTCGTAGCCGCGAATCTCCTGCACCTTGAGAATGTCAATCGCGTACTCTTCGCTACCCAAGGTGAAGGTCAGGTACTCGCTGGCCACCAGATCCTCTTCGGCTGCAGCCGTTCCGCTTTGCGTTATCGCTTCCATCTTTTGCTCCTCGATCCAGCCGTTAGCCGGCTTTATGCATACTTGTCTTGGCCATTCCGGCAATTGCTGACACATCCAGAATCAAGGCGACATGGCCATCGCCCATGATGGTCGCCCCGGAAATCCCCTGCACCCGACGGTAATTGGCCTCCAGGCTCTTGATGACGACCTGATGCTGCCCCACCAGGGCATCGACGAACAGTGCCGCCTTGATACCATCGGCATCGATCACCACCATGATGCCCTGAGTAAAATCGCACGCCTTTGGCTTGATGTTGAATAGCTCGTGGAGCACGATAACGGGCAGATATTCACCCCGCACCTGAATCACCCGGGCCTGGTTGGAAAGGGTCTTGATGTCCCCCGTCCGCGGCTGGAACGATTCGATGACATAGGACAGCGGCAGAATGTAGGTCTGGTCCCCGACGGCAATCGACATGCCATCGAGAATTGCCAGCGTCAGGGGCAGACGAACTGTCATCCGGGTGCCGACCCCAAGCATGGATTCAATCTCGACCCGACCACCCATGGACTGGATGTTTCGGCGCACGACGTCCATGCCGACGCCTCGGCCGGACACATCGGTCACTTGATCCGCCGTCGAAAATCCAGCCTCGAAGATGAGGTTGAAAACTTCCGAGTCCGTCATCTGGTCCGAGACCTGGAAACCTCGTTCGCGGGCCTTGGCGAGAATCTTGTTGCGCGGTAAACCGCCACCATCGTCGCCCACTTCGATGACGATATTGCCGCCCTGGTGATAGGCCTTGAGGGTAATGGTTCCGACCGGGCTCTTGCCTGCGGCAATCCGCTTGTCGGGCAACTCGATGCCGTGATCAAGACTGTTGCGGATCAGGTGAGTCAGGGGGTCGGCAATCCGCTCGATCAGACTCTTGTCGAGTTCGGTGGTCTCCCCCGAAGTCTTCAGTTCGACCTGCTTGCCGAGCTTGCCAGAGAGATCGCGCACCACCCGCGGGAAACGGGAGAAAACGAAGGAGATCGGCATCATCCGAATGGACATCACCGACTCTTGCAGATCCCGGGTATTTCGCTCCAGTTGGGCCAGACCGTTTACCAGTCGCTCCGGCGCACTTTCCTGCATCTGGGTCGCCGTTTGCAGCAACATCGCTTGGGTAATGACCAACTCGCCAACCAGGTTGATCAACTGGTCGACCTTCTCGATGCTGACACGAATCGATGAATCACCCGCGGCGGCAGCGGGTGCTGCTGCTTTTGCGACTCGGCTCCGCGATTCAACCGGCAGATTTTCCGACACAACGCTTACCGGCGGCGAACTAATCTCTGCGACCGGCAGAGCTGCGGGCGCCAGAGGGGGGGCAGATACAACCGGCGCCGCTACCGGAACAAAAAACCCGAACCCATCTCCTTCTTCCAAGGCTTCCGCTGCTTTTTCAGCGGGCGCCAATGGCGCAAAAAATCCGTAGCCATCGCCTTCTTCGCCACCGCCCTCGGGTTTCGCCTCAGGCGCAACGGCCGCAGGCAGAGGCTCGAAGAAACCGAAACCTTCATCTTCGGCTGGCTCGGGGGGAGTGGAGGCCGGCGTAGGCAATGCGGTATCGAGCGGTGCAAAAAAGCCATAAGACGACTCATCATCCGGCACACCCGGCGAGTCATCAAAGAACCCGAATGCCGCTTCACCGGCACTATCGGCAAGGCGGCTCTCGACCACCCGCCAGGCACCGTTTTCAGCAATAAAATCGACCTGATCGGCAAACGCATCCTGCCCCTGCTCAGAGACAAGACGAACCTGCCAGTAACCCACATTCTGGGTATCAGCATCCGGCCGGTTCAACACCTCCAGTTGCCCAAGCGAACTCAACTCATCGAGCAGGTTTGTGACGCCATCGCCTTTTGCCGAAATCTCTGTCGGCACAAACTGAATATCAAAAACACGTTTATTTTCAGGCGCCCCGCCCACGCCCTGCGTTGCAGGCGTGCCCGTCTCAGCCGCAGCGGCGGACTTGCTATCCGTGGATAGCTCACGCAATCGGGCACAAATTGACTCAACAGCAGCTTGGTCTACGGCCTCACCTCTACCCTGGTGGGCCTCAAGCATCTCGCGCAGGCGGTCACCGCACTCCAGAAACGCGTCGACCATGTCGGCACGCAAGCCAAGCTCCTGCTTGCGGATGCGATCAAGCAAATTCTCAAGAATATGGGTGGTTTCCGCCAGGTCAGTGAAACCGAACGTTCCGGCACTTCCTTTGATCGAGTGTGCCGCACGGAAAATGGCATTGAGTTGCTCTGAATCCGGATTCTCTATATCCAGATCAAGCAGCAACCCCTCCATTGCCGCCAAGTGCTCCGCCGATTCATCGAAGAAGACTTGGTAGAACTGACTCATGTCGATAGCCATGCTACCCCCCGAGCACGCCGGCCAATGTACTGGCAGGCGAAAATGGTATGCGAACGACCTGCCCTGTTACAGGTCAGCCGGCTTAGTGTTAGCCGATCACCTTGCGCACAACTTCAATCAGTTTTTGCGGGTCAAACGGCTTGACCAGCCAGCCCGTGGCACCGGCCGCACGCCCTTGAGACTTCATGGCATCAGAGGATTCAGTCGTCAGCATCAGAATTGGCGTGGAAGCATACTGCGGCAGTCCACGCAGATTCTTGATCAAGGTAAGGCCATCCATGCGCGGCATGTTCTGGTCGGTCAGGATCAGATTGACACTTTTTGCCTTGGCCTTTTCGAGACCATCCATCCCATCGACCGCCTCAACGACGTCGTAACCCGCACTCTTCAGGGTAAATGACACCATCTGACGGATGGATGCGGAATCGTCAACTGCAAGAACGGTTTTTGCCATTTTTTCCTCGTGAAAAAATCAGAACAACTCAACTTCGCCGCTGGCGAAGCCGGTTTGATTGACGGGATTATTGTCTACTTTTTGTGAAATAACACTCATTTTTTGAGAAATCTGGTCAACGTGTTGGCAGAGATCGGCCAATGCCGCCAAGGTAACCGCGGAGTCCCCTCTGTTATTCAGCACGCCGGCCACCCGCTGTTCATCAGCTAGAATTTCATCTACCACATCCAGGCGCCGGGTGACATGCTCCAGGAGTTGGGTAACCATATCTTGAAACTGCAGGGACATGATTGCCTGATTGACCGCCAGCTCAACCTGCTCACCAATCATGTTCAACTCGCTGACCGTCTCGCCAGTACGACGATTCATATCGTTGATGCCACTCATCGCCTGCTCAACGTCACTCTTTGAAGTCAGGGCGAAGGTCATGTCCTGAGCAGCCATCTGGTTGATCGCCTGCTCCGTCGCCTCGATCGTCGTTTGCATCTTTTGCAGGGCACCACGAATCTGCAGACTGAAGTGATTGGTTCGACCGGACAGATCCCGGACTTCATCAGCCACAACGGCAAACCCGCGCCCAGCCTCGCCGGCCCGAGCAGCCTCAATGGCGGCGTTGAGCGCCAGAAGATTGGTCTGTTTGGCAATCCCCTCGATTTCACCCAGCCTGCCGCGCACTTCACTCATCTGGCTAATGATTCGGTCAGTCATCTCAACCAGGGACATGGCCAGACGGGAATTTTCGACAACGCTCTCGACAAACTGACGCAGGGTTTCAGACGTCTTGTTGGCAAATAGTTGAAACTCCGTCATCGTCCCACCATCGCCGCCCCCAGATACAACCTGTATACCCAGCTGTTGTTGACGCTGAATCTGGGCATTCATCCCCTGAAAACTGCCGACCAGCTTGCCGATCGCCTCGTTGAAGATATTTTGGGCTCGCGCAACCTCGCTCCGCATTTCCCCGACCTGACGCGACGCCTCAGTGGAGACACGGACGATCGCATTGCCGCTTTGCTCAATGATATCGCGCTCAATGCGGCTTGTTTCTGTAGCACTTTCACGCTCAGAAGACGGTGCTGCTGCAACTTTGCCTGCAATCAACCAGCCTGCAAGCATTGCCACCAAGGAAGAAATAACAACCGGCGAACGTGCTATAGGTTCTACAGCAAGGAGTGTGGCAGCGACCAGCACCGTCCAAGCACCGCCGATCAAGATCAACTTGCCATTACCGCTCATGCCATCTCCCTCTTCTCCCCCGCCTGAATAACTCAGCCAGCGGTTCCTTTTTTGCCTACCCCTGGGAGTTTCAAACCTTCGGGCACGCTTTCTTCATTCCCCACTTCTGACTCCGGCCCTTCCTCTTGCAGAATAGCCATTTCGGTTTTCTGATTGAGCACGACGATACTGATACGTCGATTGACCGAATTCAGGGGATCATTTTTGTCGAATAAAACGGTCGATGCCAAGCCGACAACCCTGAGCACCTTGCTGTCATCCATGCCCCCCACGACCAATTCACGTCGCGAAGCGTTGGCCCGATTGGAAGACAGCTCCCAATTGGAAAAGCCTTTTTCGCCACCGGAAAACTGTGCGGCATCGGTATGCCCCGCCAGGCTGACCCGGTTGGAAACACCATTCAGTGCCTTGCCTATCTGACGAAGGATATCCCGGGTATAGGGTTTGAGATCGGCGCTACTGGAATCGAACATCGGCCGATTCTGCTCATCGACAATCTGGATACGCAGGCCTTCCGACGTAATATCAAGCAGCATCTGTTTCTTGAACTGGGCCAACTGAGGGCTCTGTTCGATCATCTTTTCGATACTCGCCTTCAGGCTTTCCAGCCGCTCCTGCTCCTTGCGACGAAACTCGGCCTGAGCCTCCTTGGAAAAGGAAGTCGATTTTTTTGCTTCGACATCGCCCCGCTTGACCTGGCCGGACTGGCGGGTCAGATCCTTGCCGCCACCCTGCAACACGCTGCTCGCATCCCCGGAGCCGCTGCCCCCTTGCTGTGAAAGCTTCAAGGGATTCTGGAAAAAATCTGCGATGCCCTGCAAATCCCCCTTGGCCGTAGAGCCAAGCAGCCACATCAGCAAAAAGAACGCCATCATGGCGGTGACGAAGTCGGCGTAGGCAATTTTCCAGGCGCCACCATGCGCGCCCCCCGCCACAACCTTCTTGCGCTTGATGACTATGGGGCGTGTGGAATCGTCGCTCATTGAGTTCGTCTATGTCGAAGCAGGCTCACTTGCCCTTGCGCGCCTTAAGCTCTTCCTCAAGCTCGCGGAAGCTGGGACGGGAGTGTGCATCCAGCGTCTTGCGCCCGAACTCGATGGCAACCTGCGGGGCATAGCCCGACATCGAGGCAAGCAGAACCATCTTGATGCACTTGTAGATTGTTGCCTCCTCATTTGCCTTTTGTTCCAACAGTTTGGCAACAGGCTCAACAAAGCCATAGGCAATCAGAATACCGAGGAAAGTACCCACAAGCGCGCCACCGATCATCTTGCCCAGAACTGCTGGCGGCGAGCCGACGGAACCCATGACGTTCACCACGCCCATCACCGCCACCACGATACCAAAGGCAGGGGTCGCACCCGCAATATTCGACACTACGTGACCAGGCTCGGCGGCCTCGTGGTGATGCGTTTCCAGCTCGACATCCATCAAACTCTCGATCTCCACCGTATTCAGGTTACCGCCGACCATCATGCGCAGATAATCGGTGACGAACTCCATGATGTGGTGGTCGTGAACCAGATTGGGGTATTTGCTGAAAATCGGGCTCGCATCCGGATTTTCGATATCGCCTTCAATCGACATCAGGCCTTCCTTGCGAACCTTGGCCAGAATCTCGAAAAGCATGGCCAGGGCATCAATATAGAAAGCCTTGTTAAATTTTGAACCCTTGAGAATTCCAGGCACCGCCGCAACTGTGGCCTTGATGATCTTGATGTTGTTGGCTGCCACGAAGTAACCGATGGTCAGACCAACGATGGCCACATACTCGGTAGGCACCCAAAGGGCAAGCAGGCTACCGTGTATGGCGTACGTCCCTAACGCCGCTGCCAGAATGATGACGTACCCGACAATCAGAAACATGCAAAGCCCCCTATCGCGCCAGCGAGAACCGGCGCAGATCCGCCCAGTGAATGGTTTTCGCTATTGTAGCCACATGAATTGACGGTGTGCAAAGAAAGAAACAGGCCTCCACTGCGGAACACAGGATCATCAACGAGGCCAGGTGTTAAACTGGAAATCCCATTTTTTGCCAAAATCTCCGTGATCCAGTATTGCAACCGCTGCGGCTCAGGTGTTTCCTTTGTCATTCCAACCCGGGACTCGCTCCCCAGGCACGTCTGCAATGCCTGCGGACACATTCACTACGAGAACCCCCGCTTGGTCGTTGGCTGCGTTGCCGAGTGGGAAAACCGCATATTGCTCTGCCGGCGCGCGATCGAGCCACGTTACGGGTTTTGGACACTGCCTGCCGGCTTCATGGAAAATGGAGAAACCACGGCTCAAGCTGCAGTTCGTGAAACCCATGAAGAAGCCCGGGCCCAAATTCTTGTTGATGCTCCGTTTGCTTTAGTCAGCATTGCCCACATCAATCAGGTTCATCTCTTTTACCGGGGACGACTAAAAGAAGCAGACTATGCGGCAGGGGACGAAAGCCTGGAGGTGGCACTTCTTGCACCAGAGGAAATCCCCTGGGAAAGCCTGGCGTTTCGCAGTGTCGCCCTCTGCCTGGAACGTTATCTGGCCGATCGAAAAGAGGGTAACTTCGGCTTTCACGAAGCCCAGTTAGGACCGCTTTAACGTCCCCGACTAATCCGCCAGACGATATTCGATCGGCAGGCTAATCCCGAACCGCCGACCCTGCATAGCTACCGGCAAGGTTGCCTGCCTTGCCGCCGCCTGCATCATCTCCAGCGCCTGATGGTCCAGTTCATCATATCCGCTTGAGCGCTCCAGCGAAACGACAGGCGTGCCCGAACCCAGCGGCATTGCAACAGCAACAACGACCACCCCCTCCCAACCGCGTTCACGAGCGACCAGTGGATAACGCTTGAGTTTTCGCGCTTCGCGAGACAAGTTCAAACGGTATTCTTTCTCCTCTTCGGCAGATAGCGTTGACGCCTCAGCGAGTATCACCGGCTTGGGATCGCGTGCATTATTCAGTGAAAATCCGGCATCCGTTACGATGGGCTTTGAAGCTGGAGATTTGGCCTGAGTCCGTATTGGTTCATCGGGTTGCCGCACCCCCTTGCTATTTCGAGAAACCGATACTCCCTGCCGATGTCCGGCACTGTCGGCACCAATCGGGGCAGCACCGACTTCATATGCCTTGTGCAAGGTCGCAGCCAAGACACTATGCTTACCCTCAGACGACAGCAATGCCAACTCCTCCGGCTGAATTGGAGAAATGAGCACGGCCAGATGCAGGACAAACGAAATAATAAGGGCACGAAACATGCGCCAGTATTATCTGTTTCAGCTCAAAAAAACAAACCCCCGCCGGAAGAACCGAACGGGGGCCCGAGATCCACCACCGTTCTTAGAACGGCACGGCGGACGGCATCGTTACTTGCCCAGCTTGCGCGACTCTTCGTCCATCTTGCCAGCGTACATCTTGCCCATCACCACGCCGATAATCAGCACACCAACGATCACAACAAGGCTCATCAGACCAATATCGCTAGTAAACAAAAGTTCCCACGCCATAAGTCACCTCCCAGTAACAAACAAAGAAACTACTTATCCGCCTTCGCCACCAGGCGCAGCGGTTCCTCGGAATCAGTCAGCCAATCACCTTGAAGCCGCCATTGACCGGCAGGGTCCTCAATCGAAACAAGCCAACGCCCTGTCACTTCCGCAGCGAGTTTTCCGCTGAAAAAGCCCTGCCCTTCAGAAGTCATCTGCAACGCCTGATCCTGACCAGCCCGGGTCGGATGCGCCAATTTGAGCGTAATCGCTGTCGGCAACTTGGCATTTTCCTCCGCCCGGAGAAGCAGACGAACATTGGCTCCGGCCCGCATTACATCGGCTTGCAACCCCAGGCTCCCGGCCTGATGCTCCCGGCGCAATTGCTGATTAACTGCTAATCCCTGCTTGTAGTAATCATCCGTCACCAAGCCATCGTTGCTGACAACCGCCAGCCACAAGGTGATGATGCCGGCCACAACAACGACGGCCGGTCCCGCCATCAAAATCCACGGCCAGCGTTCCTTGTACCAAGGTTGATTATTGCTGCGTAAGGTCATCGAATTGCTCATATCAGGGCATCAGGAAAGAGGCCTTCTCGTGAACCGCGATCTTGTCGTGATTCTGGGCCTTAATATCAAAATAGATAGGATTGGCTCCCGTTTTGCCGGACTCAGGAGGGACACGAACCACGATGGTGATTTCGTGATTTTCTGCACTACCCACTTCGACAATCCGTTCACCGACGATCTCAATCCCGGCCATTCCATCGACAGAGAGCGCATAACGCTTGGGCTCTTCGGTAGTGTTCATGATCTTGAGATTGAACACGTTTTCAATCCGGCCATCATCCGCTTCACGCGCCAGGATCGAGCGATCTCGAATCACATCCACCTTCAGTGGAACACGCGTAGCCAAAGACCAAGCCGAGGCAAAAGTGATCGCCAACAGTATCGCCGTATAAAGAATGATTCTCGGCCGGAGGATATGGGCCAAAACATCCTTCGGACTGAAATGTTGCTCAAGGGCGTTTTCAGTCGTATAGCGGATAAGCCCCCGTGGCAATCCGACCTTGTCCATGACCGGATCACACGCATCAATACAGGCACCACAACCAATGCACTCGTACTGCTGCCCCTTGCGGATATCAATACCGGTAGGACAAACCACCACACACAGGCCGCAATCGACGCAATCTCCTGCGCCAGCAGCCTTGGCATCAACGCCCTTCTTGCGTGCGCCTCGTGGTTCGCCTCGCTCCGGGTCATAGGTAATGACCAGCGTATCCGGATCGAACATCACCCCCTGGAAACGGGCATACGGGCACATGTACTTGCAGACCTGCTCACGCAGGAATCCGGCCTGCATGTAGCAAAATCCACCGTAGAAAAATGTCCAGAACAACTCCCATCCCGAAAAATCAAACGGTAGGGCCACCAGAAGCTCGTCCACCGGCGTGAAATAAGCAACCAGCGTGAAACCTGTCCACAGCGAAATAAGCAGCCAGATTGCATGCTTGAGTGCCTTGAGACGGAACTTTCTTGCCGTCATCGGCCCTTTGTCAAGCTTCATCCGGGCCGAACGGTCACCCTCGATCCGGTTCTCGACCCACATGAATATTTCGGTGTAAACGGTCTGCGGACATGCATAACCACAGAACAATCGTCCCGCAATCGCAGTAAACAAAAACAGTGCGTAGGCCGAAACAATCAGCAACAACGCGAGATAAAAAACATCCTGCGGCCACAGTACCAAGCCAAACAAGTAGAACTTGCGTTCAACCAGATGCAAAAGAACCGCCTGGCGCCCATTCCACTCCAGCCACGGGGCTCCATAAAACAGAACCTGAGTAAACAACACCAGAATCCAGCGCCAGTTATTCCACCAGCCCTTGACCTCTCTGATGTACACCTTTTTGTGTTTCTCGTAGAAAGAAACAGGTGCCGGAGCGGGGGGAGTGCCGGATTTCGGCTGAGGAGTATTGTCAGATGGTTCCATAGTGTTCTTATCCGTATCGAAATTGCGCTAAGCGCAAACTGTTCGTCGTTTCAAACAACGCAATTTTGATACTGATCAGCGGTTACTTATCCATAAATAACAGAGGGGCGGCTTAGCCGCCCCTCTTCAGCCAATTACTTGGCGCCCTGGCTCACGCTGAGCACATAGGCAGACAAGAGATGAACCTTGGCGTCACCGAGGAATTCCTTCCAAGCCGGCATCTGGTTCTGACGGCCTTTGGTAATCGTCTCGGTAATGGTCGCTTCAGAAGAACCGTACAACCAGACCTTGTCGGTCAGATTCGGAGCGCCAACTGCAGCCATACCCTTGCCATCCATGCCGTGGCAACCAACACAACCGGCGGAGGTGAAGGCTTCTTTGCCCTTGGCTGAACGAACGGAATCATTCGGCAGACCGGACATGGAGCGAACGAAGTTGGCCAGATCCTTGATGGCATCAGCACCCAGTTGCTCATGCGGCGGCATAACGCCCATACGACCGTTGGCAATGGTTTCCTTGATCTGTTCCGGCTCACCGCCAAACTGCCAGTCAGCATCGGTCAGATTCGGGAAGCCCTTGGCGCCACGGGCATCTGCACCGTGACACTGCATGCAGTAGGTCAGATAGAGACGCTTGCCCATTTCCATCGCTTGCTTGTCGCCGGCAACAGCCTTCAGATCCATGGCCATGTACTTGTCGAACAGCGGCTTGACGGTAGCATCCATCTTGTCGACTTCAGCCTTGTGTTGGCCGACTGCCGTCCAGTTCAGCATACCCTTGAAGTTACCCAAGCCCGGATACAAAGCCAGGTAAACAAACGCGAAGACCACGGTAATGATGAACAACCAGCTCCACCACTTGGGCATCGGGTTGTTGTACTCCTCCAAGGTCTCATCCCAGACATGACCCATGGTCTTGCCCGGGGTGAAGGTCGCCTTGCCCTGCATGTAGAGAAGAAGTGCGCAGGCGAGAATACTACCCACCACGATCACAACCACGTACATGTTCCAAAAATCGCTAACGAAATCGCTCATTTGCTTTCCTTTATATCAGCGCGGGTGCGACGTTCTGGACGCCGCACCGTCGTCATCATGTTCTGCGAATGGCAGATTGGCAGCTTCTTCGAACCCCTTCTTGCTGCTCTTGCCATAAGCCCATCCAACAATTCCGAGGAAGCAGAGCAAACCCAGAACGGTCGTGATAGAACGCAGATCGTTGATGTCCATGGCTATTACTTGACGTTCTTCAGCGCCGTACCCATACCCTGCAGGTAGGCAATGAGGACATCCAGTTCGGTCTTGTCGCCGATGGCAGCCTTGGCACCCTTGATTTCCTCGTCCGTATAGGTCGGGATACCACGGGCATTGGCATAACCACGCATGACCTGCATCTTCTTCTCGATGTCGGCACCGACCGAGTCCTTGGCCTTGGTGTTCGCCAGGAAGGCAAATGCCGGCATGTTGGACTCAGGAACCACGTCACGCGGATTCATCAGGTGGGCACGCTGCCACTCGTCGGAGTAACGGCCACCAACGCGAGCCAGATCCGGACCGGTACGCTTGGAGCCCCACTGGAACGGGTGATCGTAGACATACTCGCCAGCCACGGAGTAATGGCCGTAACGCTCGGTTTCCGCGCGGAACGGACGAATCATCTGCGAATGGCAAAGGAAGCAACCTTCGCGAACGTAGATGTCACGCCCAACCAAGCGCACCGCATCGTAAGGCTTTACACCCTCAACCGGCGTCGTCGTCGACTTCTGGAAGAACAGCGGAACGATTTCGAGCAGACCGCCCCAAATCACGGTTAACAGCGTCAGCACAATCAACAGGCCTACGCTCTTTTCAATTTGCTCATGCTTAAGCATTGTTTTTTCTCCCTAATCAGGCGTGATGACCAACCGGAGCGACCACCGGCGAATCCTGAGTCTTGCCACCAGCCATGGTCTTGAACATGTTGTAAGCCATGATCAGCATGCCAGACAGGAACAGGACACCACCCAACCAACGGATTGCCCAGAACGGGTAGGAGCCCTTGACGGATTCGACGAAGCTGTAAGCCAGCGTACCGTCGGCATTAACTGCACGCCACATCAGGCCCTGCATCACACCGGCAATCCACATGGAAGCGATATACAGAACGGTACCGATGGTAGCGATCCAGAAGTGGGTCGTGACCAGCTTGGTGCTGTACATCTCGGTCTTGCCGAAGAGCTTGGGCAGCAGGTAGTAGATGGAACCGATAGAAACCATGGCCACCCAGCCGAGAGCACCGGAGTGCACGTGGCCGACAGTCCAGTCCGTGTAATGCGACAGGGCATTGACGGTCTTGATCGACATCATCGGGCCTTCGAAGGTAGACATACCGTAGAAGGACAGGGAGGTGATCAGGAACTTCAGGATAGGATCGTCGCGCAGCTTATGCCAGGCACCCGACAGGGTCATGATGCCGTTGATCATGCCACCCCAGGACGGCGCCAGCAGAATCAGCGAGAAAACCATACCAACGGACTGGGTCCAGTCAGGCAGCGCGGTGTAATGCAGGTGGTGCGGACCTGCCCACATGTACGTAAAGATCAGCGCCCAGAAGTGAACCACGGACAGACGGTAGGAGTAGACCGGACGGCCAGCCTGCTTCGGCACAAAGTAGTACATCATGCCCAGGAAGCCAGCTGTCAGGAAGAAGCCCACGGCATTGTGACCATACCACCACTGGATCATCGCGTCCTGCACGCCGGAATAGACCGAGTAAGACTTGGTCAGCGAGATCGGCACGGCGGCACTGTTAACCAGGTGCAGCAGCGCAACAGCGATAATGAAAGCACCAAAGAACCAGTTGGCCACATAGATATGGGAAACGGTACGCTTGGCGATTGTGCCAAAGAACACTACCGCGTAGGAAACCCAGACCAGCGTGATCAGGATGTCGATCGGCCACTCCAGTTCAGCGTACTCTTTGCCCTGGCTCATACCCAGCGGCAATGTGATAGCAGCCAACAGAATGACAACTTGCCAGCCCCAGAACGTGAAGGGAACCAGCGCCCCCCCCCAAAGACGGGCGTGACTGGTGCGCTGAACACACCAGTAAGAAGTTGCGAACAGCGCACATCCACCGAACGCAAAGATAACCGCGTTGGTGTGCAGCGGACGCAAGCGCCCAAAGTGTAACCAAGGACCGAAATTCAACTCCGGCCAGACCAATTGAGCCGCAATAATGACACCGACAAGCATGCCGACGATGCCCCAGATGACAGTCATGACGGCGAATTGCCGTACGACCTTATCGTTATATGTGGTTTGCGTTCCAGACATGAACCCACCTCTCGTTAATAAAAAACGGAATGCCCACCTCCCTGAAGCCAAGGGGGCACATGGAAACGGATGTTATTCTAGTTGAAAGGGCGCGTTTTGACCTAGATCAACCTACCGATTATCTAAGCGCAATTAGTTCAAATTAGCTAGCCACTGGGGCAATTGGGCTGCAAGTGGACAAAAAAAGGGTGCGTCGCAACGCACCCCAACCCCAACAGAGAATCGCAGCAAGGCTCGCGCCTCGCAATGGAGTCATATTGCCGCCGCAAACGCTGCGGCACGTTGACACAAGTCAAACTTTCCCAGCTTTGTCGGATTCAACCTGCTCTACCGGCTTTGGGGGCGGATTGTCATCCATCAAAACTCGAAACCCCGGCCCCTCAAGGTCGTCAAACTGACCGCTGCGAACAGACCACCAGAAAGCCAGGGCGATACCGAACACCAGGATCACCGAAACCGGAATCAGCAGATAAACACTTTCCATCAGTCAGTCTCCACGCGTTGAATACGCAGTGAATTGAGCACGACCAGCAAAGAGCTGGCCGACATCCCGATACCCGCCAGCCAAGGGGTCACATAACCGCCAATCGCCAAGGGCAGGGCAACGAAATTGTAAGCGAAGGACCACCAGAGATTCTGACGAATGACCAACAAGGTTTTTCGGGCACGGCGCAAACCCAAACGCAGATGGTCAAGATTTTCGGAAAGCAGCACGAAATCGGATTGCGTCCGAGCGAGCTGAGCGCCGCCGCCCATCGCCACGGAAACCTGAGCTTGAGCCAGAACCGGAGCGTCATTGACGCCATCGCCAACCATGGCCACCAGCGCCCCTTCGGCCTGCAAGGCTTTCACGCAATCATGCTTCCCTTGCGGGGTAATGTCAGCCCTCACGTCGTCAATACCCAAAGTCGCTGCCACCCGACTGACAACGGCGGCGGCATCACCACTCAAAAGCACCACCTTTTTGCCTGCAGCCCGTAATTCCGAAATCAAGGCTGCAGATTCCGGCCTCAGTTCGTCGCCGATCCGGAAAAGTGCCAAGCAGCCGCTTTCGTCGCCAAGAAAAACCACCGTGTCACCGCTCTCTAACCAACCATGCACCGCCTCTGGCAAGACACCCTGCCCCAAGGCCAAGGCATACCCCGGACGACCGATCCGGCATCGGCGACCTGCCACGATGGCCTCGATGCCCAGCCCCGGCTCACTCAGCACAGAAGAAGTATCTGGCAACTGCGCCCCAGCCGCACGTCGCAGCGCCGTGGCTACTGGATGCTCGGAGGCATGCTCCAGCGCAGCCGCCATCAGCAAACACTCATCTCTGTTTAAACCAGCAACCGGGAGTACATCGACCAAATGCATGCGGCCCGTTGTCAGCGTGCCGGTCTTGTCGAAGACGAAATGGGTCGCCCGGGCCAGCGTTTCTATGGCATGCCCACGCGTCACCAGCAGACCATCCTTGGCCAATGCACCGGCCGAAACCGTTAACGCAATCGGTGTCGCCAGCGACAAGGCACACGGGCAGGTAACAACCAGCACGGAAACCGTAATCCACAGTGCCTTGGACGGATCAACGAAATACCAGCCGACGGCAACAAAAATAGCGACAGCCAGAAGCACCGCAACGAAATAGCTGGCAATGCGGTCGGCCAATTCGACGATTTTCGGTTTCTCGGCGGCCGCGCGCTCCATCAACTGAATGATCGCCGACAAGCGCGTCCCTTCGCCCACCTGCTCGACCTGAACAACCAGCGGACTTTCCGCGTTAATCGCCCCGCCGGTCACGGTCTCGCCCGGCGCCTTGGGCACCGGTTTGCTTTCACCGGTCAACAGCGACTCGTTGGCACAACTGATGCCGTCGATGACCCGGCCATCAGCGGGCACGATGTCGCCGGCGCGGACCAGAACATAATCACCGGGACGAAGATCGGCCACGACACACTGCTCAGTAGTGCGGTCACCGGGAAAACCCGGCATTTTCTGGGCAAAGGCCGGCAATAGCTTGGCCAGCGCCTCGGTAACGCTCAGTGCCTTTTGGCGAGCTGTCATTTCAAGATAGCGCCCGCCAAGCAGGAAGAAAATGAACATTGTCACCGAGTCGAAATAAACCTCGCCCGCCTGCATGAAAGTCGCCCAGCAACTGGCAAGGAAGGCAGCCCCAACGCCCAGCGCGACAGGGACATCCATTCCGACACGACGCAGCTTGATATCCCGCCAGGCGTTGCGGAAGAAAGGCGCCGAGGAATAAAAAATGACCGGCATGGTCAGCAGCAGGCTGGCCCAGCGCATCAGGCTTTCGATGTCAGGCGCCATATCGCCGTCAGCGATGTAAACCGGGTAGGCGTACATCATCACCTGCATCATTCCGAATCCGGCAACCCAGAGACGCCACAGCGCGTCGCGCCGCTCCTTCTGGGAGATTTCCTCGTTTTTCGCGGCATCGTAGGGATAGGCCCGATAGCCGATGGCAGCGATGGCACCGAGGATGTCCGAAAGCTTGACGCGGGTTTCATCCCAACGCACGCGGGCCCGACGCGTCGCATAGTTGATATCCACCGCCGTCACGCCTGGCAGGCGGCCAACGTGCTGCTCATTCAGCCAGATGCAGGCAGCACAGGTAATGCCTTCAAGCAATAGGGAAGCCTCGCGCTCGTTCTGGCCGAGTTCCTTGACGAAACTTTTCTGGAATTCGGCATGGTCGAACAGAGCCAGTTGATCGAGCACCGCCGGCATGGCTTCACGCGGCGATTCCGGCAGGGAGTCGCGGCTGCGATAGTAATCTTCCAGCCCGTTCTCGACGATGGACTGCGCGACCGCCTGGCAACCAAAGCAACACATCGCCCGCTGCTCTCCACCAATTTTCACCGACAGATCGACATCGTCGGGAATGGGCAGACCGCAGTGATAACAGGAAGCTCGGGGCATAAACGCAAAAAAGGCACCGAAGTGCCTTTTAGATCAAGGGCGGAGCCGAAGTATAGTTTATTTGGCACCCATCCGGATCGCCCCATCCAGGCGGATCACTTCACCGTTCAGATAGGCGTTTTCAGCGATGTGCCGAACCAGCGCGGCGTATTCGGCCGGCTTTCCCATGCGGGTCGGGAAGGGAACCATCTTGTTCAGCCCATCCTGGACTTCAGGCGGCATGCCGAGCAGCATCGGGGTTTCCATGATGCCCGGCGCAATCGTCATGCAGCGGATGCCACTGCGAGCCAGTTCGCGGGCAACCGGCAGGGTCAGGGCAACAATACCGCCCTTCGACGCGGCGTAGGCCGCCTGTCCGAGCTGGCCTTCATAGGCGGCGACCGAAGCCGTATTGATGATGACACCACGCTCACCACCGGCATCCGGCGCATTCTTCATCATGGCATCCGCCGCCAGGCGAATCATGTTGAAGGTCCCGACCAGGTTGATATTGATGACCTTGGCGAAGCTCTCCAGCTTGTGCGGACCTTCCTTGCCCACCACTTTTTCGGCCGGCGCGACACCCGCGCAATTGACCAGACCATGCAGGGCGCCAAACTTGGCAATTGCCGTATTGATCGCGTTGACGGCGGAAGCCTCGCTGGCCACATCCGTTTCAACGAAGCAAGCACGCTCACCCAATTCAGCGGCCTGCTTTTCACCGGCCTGTCGATTCAGATCGACCAGTACCACCTTGGCCCCGGCATCCGCCAAAACAATCGCCGTCGCCGCGCCCAAGCCCGAACCAGCCCCTGTTACCAGAAATACCTTGTCCTTGATTTCCATTGTCACTCCTCCAAAAAACGAGCCAGCTTCCAGACGGTACCGTATGGAAAAAACGACATATTACTCCCGGAGACGCCAAAGGAAAAATCCCCCGTTTCATTCAGATGCTATGATCAAAGGATAGATTTATTACCAAGGCGCACCGACCATGTTCGATCAGCCAACATCAGGCAAACACAAGCCAACCGTGCTCGTTATCGCCCCTTCGGCGGCGAATCGCACGCAAATCTGCGAATGTCTGTATCAGTTGCCGGATATCCGGACGATCGCCACCGGTGACGGCAAGCAAGCCCTGACGATCATTCAGGAAACCTGGCCCAGCATGGTGCTGCTGGACGATACCTTGCAAGGCATGGATGGCATTTCTCTCACCCGTACCATCCGCAGCTGGGAACAATCACGGGACGAAGCCGATTTCTCGCCATGGACGCCTATCGTCTTGTTGTCTGCAGTCAACGACGAGGACATCCTGGCCCGGGGAATCCTGGCCGGCGCCGACGATTTTCTTTACAAACCAGTTTCGGAAGTTGTGCTGCTGGCCAAGGTGAGAGCCATGCTCCGCATCGCAACGAGACAGCAGGAAATCTGCGCCGTGCACCGCCAACTCAAGGAAATCGCCATTCTGGACAGCCTGACCGGCATCCCGAATCGCCGGCATTTCGATGACACCCTCGCTGCCGAGTGGAAACGCTGTATTCGCACCGAAAGCCCGCTCAGCATCGTCATCAGCGACGTGGACTTTTTCAAGCAATTCAACGATATATATGGCCACCAAGCGGGCGACGTCTGCCTCAAGGCAGTGGCCAGTTCGCTCAGCGAATCACTCTTCAGGGTTGAAGACACCGTAGCGCGCTATGGCGGCGAAGAATTTGTCGCGATCCTGCCGGGCACCGATGCCAACGGCGCTTACGCCGTGGCCGAACGCATGCGTCTGTCGGCCCGCGACCTGTGCATTCCCCATCAACAAGGCATCGGCGGCCGCATATCCTGCAGCTTTGGGGTTGCCAGCACGCGCCCCAGTATCGACAAGGCCCCGCAGCAATTGCTCAGAACCGCGGATGCAGGGCTATACGCCGCCAAACGAGCCGGCAGAAACCGCGTGGCCCTGAACCAATAGTGCGCAAATAAATTCATGGGTTAATCGCCCTTGGTCCGTTTCCGAGACGGACGGGACACCCAACGCAACTACCCGCCGCGCCCTGATTTCCCCAAGTCGAAATACTCCGCTGATGCGGCTGCCTGGGCGGCCAACTTCGCTTCCTTTTCCAAGCGTTTTTCCTCCAGGCGTTTCTGCTCCTCATCCCGCTGCGCATTGAGACGAGCGTAGCCCATGTAAGAGGTGAAAACGATTTCGCCCATGGCGTAAAAACAAGCCAGAACAAGCAAAGCGACAAAAGCCTTGCTCAGCGAGTCATAGACTATCGAGTACAAAGCCCAGAGACAGATGCACAGGCGAAATGCCATGTGTCGCCGAAAGATCACCAACTCTCCTTGAGAGAGCGAACTCAGCGCCTGAAAGTCGTTTTTGTCCCGCATCATCAATGCCGCCCAGTCGCTAACAACTCATTGCGGACATCAACAGAAACCCATGGCCAGAATCGCCGGATCGTCGATCAGGTTTAGCAGCGCATAGCCCGCCATGCGATGGACTCTTATCCATGCCTGAACGCAGACTCCAAGTATTGTTTCTGACATGGCCAACTTTTCATATCGCTCATCATTGCCCGATGAATATTAGCCGGGGAAACCAGCACCGCACCGGCAGGAAACCGGAAAGCTAAAAGGCCAACCTTGAAAGGAGAGAGATAGGCGTACTACGACAGACATGAAAAAGCCCACACGAGGTGGGCTAGATCAAGATGGTGCCGCTGACCGGAATCGAACTGGTGACCTTCGCATTACGAATGCGCTGCTCTACCAACTGAGCTACAGCGGCGTCCAAGAGGCAGCATTGTACAGAAGTCCCCTACGACGGGCAACAGGATCGCCCATCAGACCACGACTCATCAGGTCTTGATGAATTCGGTCTCAAGAGAGCAAAGCCTTCGAAGGTATCGCCAGAGATGTCGACAAGGGCATGTTCGACTTCAAACTCACCGAAGCAGGATGCTAGCATCTGGCCTTCGCTGCCGCCGGCGAAGCGCAGCGTAAAATCAATGCTTTTTCGATCCTTTTCAGGCAACGCCAAGACCCAATGAATCTGCTTCGTGCGCTGGCTACCGTCAGCGGAATGACCCTTCTGTCGAGAATTCTCGGTTTCGTACGGGATTTCGTGATTGCCCGTGCCTTTGGTGCAGGACTGGCGACCGACGCCTTTTTTGTTGCATTCAAGCTCCCCAACCTGCTGCGGCGGATGTTTGCCGAGGGGGCCTTTTCCCAGGCATTCGTCCCTATTCTTGGCGAATACAAGAACAAGCGCAGCGAAGAAGACACCCGCACGCTGGTCGACCACGTCGCCAGCCTGCTGTCGATTGCACTGTTTGCAGTTACCGCCATCGGCATTGCGGCAGCCCCCCTTCTGGTCTGGATCTCCGCGCCAGGATTTGCTGCCGATACGGGCAAGTTCGAACTGACGATCACCCTGACCCGCATCACCTTTCCCTACATTTTCTTCATGTCGCTGGTCGCACTGGCCGGCGGCCTGCTCAATAGCTGGAGCCGCTTCGCCCTGCCGGCTTTTACGCCGGTGCTGCTGAACATTTCCTTCATCGGCATGGCCCTGTTCGCCGCGCCTTATTTCGATCCGCCGGTTCTGGCGCTGGCCTGGGCCGTCTTTTTGGGTGGCGTGCTGCAACTGGCCATCCAGATCCCCGCCCTGAAGAAAATTTCGATGTTGCCGCGGCCCTCCCTGAATTGGCGGGCAGCCTGGGCCGATCCTGGCGTTCGCCGGATCCTGACGTTGATGGGGCCGGCGATCATTGGGGTCTCGGTGTCCCAGGTCAGCCTGCTGATCAACACCATCTTTGCGTCCTTCCTGAAAACCGGCAGCGTCTCCTGGCTGTACTACGCCGACCGCCTGATGGAGTTTCCATCGGGCATGCTCGGTGCCGCACTGGGCACTATCCTGTTGCCATCGCTGGCGCGCTATCACGCCAGTGACAACCAGCTTGAATACTCCCGGCTGCTTGACTGGGGCTTGCGCCTGACTTTGCTGCTCGCCGCGCCGGCTGCGCTTGGCCTGGCGATTCTGGCCGTACCGCTGATTGCCACGCTGTTTTTCCATGGCGCCTTTTCGACGATTGACGTATTCAGCACCCGCGAGGCGCTGGTCGCCTATACCGTTGGCCTGACCGGGATGATTCTGGTCAAAGTGCTCGCCCCCGGCTTCTATGCTCGCCAGAACGTCAGAACCCCGGTTCGTATCGCCCTGATCTCACTCGCTGCCACCCAGGTGATGAATCTAGCCTTCGTCGGCTGGATCGGCCATGCCGGGCTGGCGCTTTCCATCGGTCTGGCCGCCTGCCTGAACGCCGGCATGCTCTATCGCGGCCTGCGCCGCCTGAACATCTACGAGCCACAGGCTGGCTGGGGCAGCTTTGTGGCGAAACTGGGATTGGCCCTGATCATCATGGGCATCGTCCTCTGGTTCGGCATGGGCAAAGAAATCAGCTGGCTGCACAGCAGCTTCATCGACCGGATAATTCACCTTGCATGGCTGGTTCCACTTGGCGCCAGTGCCTATTTCGCTACACTATGGATTCTTGGCTTTCGCCTTGGCGACTTCAAGCGGCGCACGGCCTAATAATCAGGAGAGACGACGATGATATTGACGAGTAGCAGCTTTGCCGACGGGCAAAAAATCCCCGGAGATTACGCCTTCTGCACCCCCGATCCGGCTCATCACGTCTGCCTGGGACGCAACAGGAACCCTCAACTCGCCTGGACTGATGCCCCAAGTGCAAGCAAGTCTTTCGTCATCATCTGCCACGACCCTGATGTTCCGAGCCAAGGCGACGACGTCAATCAGGAAGGCCGAAGCGTCCCGGCCGCATTGCCCCGCGTCGATTTCTTCCATTGGGTTCTGATCGATCTGCCGGCGACGGTGAGCAGCCTTAAAGAAGGCGAATTCAGCAGCGATGTGAAGCCACGCGGCAAGCCTGGCCCACAGGCGGCATACAACAGCCGGCAGGGCATCAATAACTACACCGACTGGTTCGCCGGTGACAACGACATGCGCGGCGATTACTACGGCTACGACGGCCCATGTCCGCCGTGGAACGATGAAATCGTCCATCACTACGTATTCACCGTTTATGCCCTGGATATTGAAACTTTGCCGCTGGACGGCAGGTTTGGCGGCCCGGAAGTCCGCGCCGCCATTCAGGGGCACATTCTGGCTGAAGCCAGCCTGACGGGAACCTACACGCTGAATCCCCGCCTGCAGGGCTAAAACCGGCAGGCAGCAAAAAGGCCATGCTGCGGAGCATGGCCTTTTTCTTTATTTGGTCGCCGGCTGCCCGGCGGCAGGAAGCAAGACCTACTTGCCCAGCCCCTTGCAACCGCCCACGGTGTTCCCCGTACAAGGGACAGAGCTTTCGCGATTGATCAGCCACTTGCCGCCAACCCGGATCAGTTCGAGCGTCTTCTGGGTCGTGTCACGATAGCTATTCGACTGATAAACCTGACGGAATTCCGCGAAAGCCCGGTCATTCCCGTCCAGGCGAACCTTCAAGTCCTGTATTTCAACGCTGATCTCACCACGAGTCGCAATCCGGCTACGCCGAAGTTGCGCCCAGTCTTCGCGTGACAGACCGCCGTCAGGCGTGAAGGTCGGCGCGTAGAAGCCGCTGTAAGCGGAATAGTCGCGAGCCGACCAGGCGGCAGCCCAGGATTTCACCTGATCCTGGATGGCCGCTTCGCCCTCCACCGCAACAGGCACAGGCATCGGCTGGGCAGCATTCAGCGCGGCCGCCTTGGCGTTCAGCGCCTCGCGATCCGGCACGCTCAGGGCAATCGGGTCGTTCGGGCAGAGCTGGGACGGATCGATTTCAGCCAGATCCTTGCTGTTCGGCGTTTCCGCATCGAGGCGCTGCAGCCCGAGGTACTCAAGCAAGGTGCCCATGCCGGCATAGGTGCGCAGATAGGCCAGGCTCAGGTCGGTATCGGCATTGGCGGCCGAGCGACGGGCCGACAACAGTTCGTTTTCGGTATCGAGCAGATCCAGCAGGGTGCGTTGGCCGATATTGAACTGATCACGATAGGCGTTGCGGGTCTTTTCGAGCAGCGCAACCTGTCGCGCATGATGAAGCGACTGCTCCTTGAGGCGCAGCACATCGTTGTAGGCGATGAGCAGGGTCTGCCGGGTATCGCGGCAGGCTTTCTCGCGCAGATCGAAGGCCAGGTTCTTTTTCTCGATGGTCTGTTTTTCGCGGGCGCGGTCGGAACCGCCGTTGAAGAGGTTCCAGCTGACAACGAGTTCGGCCACCTTGTAGTCGCGCTGACCGGTATCGCCGAGATAGTTCTTGGTCTGGTCGGTGCGGGCGCGGAAGTCGAGCTTCGGCGAATAGGCGGCACGCCGGGTATTGATTTCGTACTGCGCCGCTTCGATATTTTCGGTGGCGGCCAGCAGTGCCGGATTCTTCTTGTGCAGGGTATCGAGCGCGACCTTGGCCTGCTCCGGGAAGGCCGAGCCGACCAGCGTCGGGGCGACAATGGCCGCCTCGGGCTGGGCGCCAACCAGGCGCTGGAAGCGGGCGGTGACGTCATGCAGATTGGCGCTTTCAGTCACCAGATTGATTTCGGCCAGCGCCAGACGGCTGCCGGCTTGTTCGAAGTCCACCCGACGGCCGACGCCGCTTTGGGTGCGACGCTGGATCTGGTCGTAAGTCGCCTTGTGCTGGACGTAGTTATCCTTGGCGAGATCGACGAGATGGCGGTAGCGCAGCACGTCGAGGTAGGCCCGCCCGGCTTCGAGCGCGACATTTTCGGAGGCATCGAGCAGTTCGTAGTAACGAACCAGCTTGGCCTTGTCGAGCCGGCGAACTTCATTGCGCGTGGCAAAGCCATCGAACAGCATCTGGTTCAGGCTGAGCATGTAGCCGCTGCGGGTATAGTCCCGCTCGGCGGCCGAAGGCTGACGGAGACTTTCGCGCCCCGAGCCGGCCGTCAGGTCAACGCGAGGAAAGTAGCCGCCGCGCGCCACGCCGATTTCTTCATCAGCCGCCTTGTAGTTGTGCCATTTGGAAGTCACTTCCGGGCTATTCAGGACGGCGCTCTGGGCAACATCCTTCAAGGTCGTCTGAGCGGGAGTCGGCGTGGATGGAACCTGGGCGATAGCCGGAATGGCTACCGCCAGGAGCAATGAGGCAACTGCATTGGATTTCATGATCGGCACTTGTGATTTGGTTGAAAAAGCCACCCTTGAACCCCAGGCAATCAAGCAGCCCGAAGCAGGAATAAGCCCTTCTAGAATTTGTGCCAATTATAGGTAGCGAGCGCTAGCTGATTGTAATAGTTAGTAAATCGAAAGGATAAATACGTCACGAAGACGCCAAAATTGGCAGCCGAATACTGACCGACAAGCCCGCATCTGCGGCATTACTGGCGCCGATCGTGCCGTTGCCGACCTGGACGACGCGGCGCGCTATGGCCAAACCCAGGCCATAGCCGTCATCATCGCCCGGCGCGGCACCCCGATAGAACGGGGTGAAGATGGCCTCGAGGTCTGCTTCAGCGACACCCGGCCCGTGGTCGAGAACAACGATATGAAAGGCCCCGTCACCCCCCACGCCGGCCTCGATCCGAACGATGCCGCCGGGCGGCGAGAAGCGAAGCGCATTGCGGACAACGTTTTCAATGGCCCGATGCAGCAATTCCGGATCGGCCAGAACCTCGGCCATTCTCCCCGGCTCGTAGCTGACCGTGACCCGCCGTGCCGTCCCTTCGAAGCGGGCATCCTCGACCAGTTGCGCCAGCAGTTCATCCATGTCGACCGGGCCGACCGCGCCGGCACTACCAGCCTCCAGTCGCGACAGGGTCAGCAATTCGCCGACCAGTTGATTCATGCGTTCGCTTTCGCGTTCGACACGCGCCAACAGCCCCTCCATCCGTTCCGGCTGCTGGCGGGCCAGCCCGACCGCGGCCTGCAGCCGGGCCAGCGGGGATCGCATTTCGTGCGACACGTCATGCAACAGGCGTTTTTGCCCCTCGACCACCGATTGCACGCGTTCGGTCATCCGGTCGAAATCACGCCCGAGGTCGGCCAGTTCATCACGGCGCTGCCCCATGCCCGGCGCGACGCGGACCGCCAGATCGCCATTGGCCGCTGCATCGAATCCCTGCCTGAGCTGGCGAATCGGCTTGGCGAAATACCAGGCCAGTCCGGCGGCGCAAAGCGCGCTGGCGAGCAGGCCAGCCAGAATGGCCGGTATCGGCAGGTGCATGCCGGGAGGTGGCGGTGGGTAGCCCCTATTTCTGGCGGGAGCCCCAGGGCCATCCGCCGGCAAAGCCCGGGGTTCAAATCGCTCATGGGGTGGCGGCGGCAAGCCTCGATCCAGCCTCGTCAGATAGCCATTCCGCTCGGCCCAGAACAGGGTGCCCGTGCCAAGCACGGCGGCCATCTGGCCCAGCCAGATGAACAGAAACAACTTCCAGAACAGCCGCCCCACGCTATTCCTTGATCAACTGATAGCCTTGCCGATACACCGTCTGGATGCAGGAGCGGCCATCAGGCAAGGTGCCGAGCTTGTGGCGGATGCTTGAAAGATGCACATCGATGCTGCGATCGAAACGCGCCAGCGGTCGGCCCAGAGCCTGTTCGCAGAGCATGTTTTTGCTGATCGGGCGCCCGGCATGGCGGGCCAGCACCTCGACAAGATTGAATTCAGTGCTGGTCACCTCGACCCGCCGGCCGCTCCATTCGACGCGGCGCTGTTCTGGATAAACTGTCAGCGGCCCGGCAACGATCGGCCCGCTGGCGGCTTCTGCCGGCTGGGTACGGCGCAGGATGGCCCGCAATCTGGCGGCCAGTTCGCGCGGCTGACAGGGCTTGGGCACGTAATCATCGGCGCCAAGCTCCAGGCCGACGATACGATCCATGTCGTCCCCCTTGGCGGTCAGCATCAGCACGGGCACGCTGCTGACGGCCCGAATGCGGCGCAGCACCTCGATACCGCTGACCCCGGGCATCATCACATCTAGGGCGATGACTGCGTAGCGGCCGGATAGCGCCTCTTCGACGCCTCGCTCGCCATCGTGAACCGCCGTTGCCTCGAATCCGTCCTGCGCCAGATAGTCGCGCAACATGCCAGACAGCTCGACATCATCGTCCACCAGCAGGATATGGGGCATAACTTACACACTTGATCGGCAAAGGATGATCATAGCCAAGCCCCCCCGGCGAAACCAGTCAAAGCCCCCGGGCTTTACAGTTTTTTACGGCTTGGCGGCAGCGGGCAGCCGCCGGCAAATATTGCCGCCAGCAAATAAATCCGCTTTTTGGGCAAGAAACTGGATTTTTTGACCAAAAAATCGGCGAGAAGCAGACTTTCTTAACGCAAATTTACCCGGATTAACGCAAAACACCGCCAATAATTGGCGTTTTTGGCCGATAACTTGCTCAAGGAGGGTAGCCCAGCCAGGGCATTCCTATTTTTGACCAACCAATCGGAGGTAATCATGGTCAGCAGCCTGAGTAGTGCCACATCGATCAGCCAGCTATTTGCCAAGCTCGACACCAAGAGCCAGGGCTATCTGGACAAGAGCGACATCATTTCGGCCTTCAGCAAGATCGAATCGGACAGCAGTTCATCCGCGGCCGAAGATGTCTTCGCGACACTGGATGCCGACAGCGACGGCAAGGTCACCGAGAGCGAGTTTTCAACCACCCTGTCGAAACTCCAGGAAGAGCTGGACAGCCAGTTCAACCAGATGCGGATGCAAGGGCATGGTGGCCAGGGCCCGCAAGGCATGGCCGGCATGCCGCCCCCGCCGCCGAAGGATGACGAGGGCTTCACCAAGGATGAGCTGAGCAGCCAGCTGGAGGAAATCGGCAGCACGGACAGCGAACGCGCCAGCTTCATTTCCAACGTGGTCGAGAATTTCGATGCGGCCGACACCAACGCTGACGGCAAGGTGTCGTTTGCCGAAGCCCAGGCGCTCAACAGCAGCCAGGACAGCACCTCGAGCACCGACAGCACCGACAGCACCACAACGAGCACGGCCACCAGCGCCAGCAACAGCGAAGAACAGGTGATGATGAAAATCATGCAACTGATGCACGCCTACGGCAGCTTCAGCGACAAGGCCAGCGATTCGTCGCTGAGCAGCCTGCTTTCCGTCTCGGCCTGAGCAAACCGCCAAGGCCGCTAACGGCCTTGGCTATCCTTTCAACCAGGCCGCGATTTCATCCTTGCTGGGAATCCGGCCGGAGACCCTGACCACCTCGTCCACCACCAGGGCGGGTGTGGTCATGATCGGGTAAGCCATGATTTCATCCATGGCCGTCACATGCTCGAAGCTGGCATTCAGCCCTTGTTCGGCGACGACTTCGCGGGTCAGCTGTTCCAGACGATTGCATTTGGCGCAACCGGAACCGAGGATCTTGATCAACATGGTGATTCCCTCTCAAACAGTCCGGGCACGAGAGGCCCGGTCCACAACATGCAGCGTGCTCAACAGCAGTGTAATGAATCCGCCGACCAGCAGCGCCAGCAGCCAGAGCGATGTTCCATCCACCCAGGCGCCGTAGGTCAGACCGGCCAGCGTCGAGAACAGGGCGACGAAACCGACATACGTCCAGGCCTTGAGCTTGCCGATGATCGCACTGGTGATCAGGATGCTCTGCAGCGAAAGCTCCGGATCGGCCATCAGGTAGGCGATCAGCGGCCCCGGATGCATGCCCAGCGACAAGAACATCTTGGCGATCGGCACTTCGACCAGGGTCGGAAAATACATGAAGACGCCGAACACGACGCCAGCCATGTTGGCCAGCACGGTATTGCTGCCGGCCACCGCCTGTATCCACTCCGGTCGGATGAAGACGCGGATGATGCCGACCAGGAAGACGCCGACCACCAGCAGCGGAAAGATCTGCTTCACGAAACGCCAGGTTTCCCACAACCATTGCTGCACATCCCAGGGGTCGAAACGCCTGGCCAGCGGCACGAGGCCGGCACACAGGGCAGCCACCGCGGCGGTTCGCACGCTCACTGTCAATAACAGAGCATTTTCCGAGACCCGGACACCCAGCGCCGCGACGATCAAGGTTAGCGCGGTCAGCCCCAGAGCCACCGGCGTCAGGCGGTTGAAGCCATTATCGACCTGCCCCAGGCCGCGCCAGGCCGCCACACCGATCAAGGCCAGCAGACCGATAAGAAACAGCCCCTGCACGCTCAGCCCTTCGGCGCCAACGGCTTCATCGACCGGCACCAGAACATCCAGCATCGCCTGCAGCCCCGCAACACCAGGCACCGGCAGTTCGATGCTGAACAGCACGGCTTTCAGGAAATCGAGCTTCAGCGTTCCGGCAATCAGCAAGGCGACCAGGGCGGCCAGGAAAACCAGCGTTTTCCGCGAAATGCCATCCCCTGCCGCAAACGCCTCGCTCTGCGCCAGCCGCGCCTCTTCGCCCCGTCGGAAAATGATGGCCATGATCATGCCGATCCCGATGCCGAAGGACAGGGCCAGCACGATGCGGGCGATGGCGAAGTCGGCGCCAAGGGCAACCCCGGTATAGGACAGCGCCAGAATGTTGGCGGCCGGCGCAAAGAACAGGAAGGTGATGGCCGGCCCCAGCCCGGCGCCTTTCTTGTAGATGCCGGCAAACAAGGGCTGGATGGTGCAGGAACAGACCGCCAGCAGGCTGCCCGCCCCGGCAGCCGCGGGGTAGGACACCCATTTCGAGGCATCCGGCCCGAGAAAGCGGATGATCGATTGCTGCGGCACCAACGCCGACAGGGCGCCGGCAATGAAGAAGGCCGGGACCAGACAGAGCAGCACATGGGCCGCCAGGTACGAGGCCAAACCACCTAATCCACCCTGCAGTGCTTCGATGATGATGTTCATGATCTCTTCCCTGCTGGCCCGGGCCAGCGACTATCCCGCCTCGTACCACCCCTTGCTGGCATTGACCACACGCACGACCAGCAACATGACTGGCACTTCGATCAGCACGCCGACCACGGTCGCCAATGCGGCGCCGGATTCGAAACCGAACAGGCTGATCGCCGCGGCCACCGCCAGCTCAAAGAAATTGGAAGCGCCGATCAAGGCCGACGGGCAGGCGACGTTGTGCTTTTCGCCAACCGCCCGGTTCAGCCAGTAGGCCAGCGCCGAATTGAAGAACACCTGGATCAGGATGGGCACTGCCAGCAGGGCAATGACCAGCGGCTGCCTGAGGATGGCCTCGCCCTGGAAAGCGAACAGCAAGACCAGGGTGGCGAGCAGCGCCGAGATGGACCACGGGCCAATCCTGGCCATGGCTGCATCGAAGGCATCCTGCCCCCTGGCCAGCAGGCTCTTGCGCCACAGTTGCGCCAGGACAACCGGGATGACGATGTAGAGCACAACCGAGGTAAGCAGCGTATCCCAGGGCACGGTGATCGCCGAGATGCCGAGCAGGAAGGCAACCAGCGGGGCGAAAGCGAAGACCATGATGGTGTCGTTGATGGCCACCTGCGACAGCGTGAATAACGGATGCCCGTTGGTCAGCCGGCTCCAGACGAAGACCATCGCCGTGCACGGCGCTGCGGCAAGCAGGATGAGTCCGGCGATGTAGCTGTCCAGCTGATCGGCCGGCAGGTAGGCGGCAAACAACTGGCGGACGAACAGCCAGCCGAGGAAAGCCATCGAGAACGGTTTGACCAGCCAGTTGACGAACAGCGTGACGCCGATGCCCCTGGCGTGCTGCTTCATTTCACTCAGCGCGCCGAAATCGACCTTGACCAGCATCGGGATGATCATCACCCAGATCAGCAGCCCGACCGGCAGATTGACCCGAGCAACCTCCATGCCGCCAACCGCCTTGAAGAAACCGGGAAACACCTGACCAAAAACGATACCGGTCACGATGCAGAGAAAAACCCAGATCGTCAGGTAACGCTCAAACCCGCTCATCGACAGGCCTTCCGCCTGTTTCATCGCCACTTCGCACTGCGCACTCATGCTGCAGCCTCCTTGTGAATCACCCGGGCCGCTTCGATGATCGCTGCGCTCGACATGGTTTCGAGAGGCAACTGCAAGAAGGCGGAAATCCGCTTCTCAAGTTCGCCATAGGCTGTTTCAAAGGCCGCCCGGCGTGCCGCCAGCGGCTCGACGTGGGCCGGATCGGCAATACCCCAATGGGCGGTGGCCGGATGCCCCGGCCAGATCGGGCAAGCCTCACCGGCCGCGCTGGCGCAAACCGTGAAGATGAAATCAAGTGCAGGCGCACCCGGCATGGCAAATTCGTCCCACGACTTGCTGCGCGCCTCGGGCAGTGGCACGCCGTGGTTTTCCAGCGTTTCCAGCGCCACCGGATTGACCTTGCCACTCGGCTGGCTGCCGGCCGAAAAGGCCCGAATCCGGCCTTGCCCGAGATGATTGAACAGCGCCTCGCCGAGAATCGAGCGGGCCGAGTTGCCGGTGCACAAAACCAGCACATTGAAAATTTTCATGCGCACTTCTCCGGGTTGCAGGATTCGACCACCTCGCCACAACCCAGACCGCCACAGCAGTCTTCAGTCAGGTAGCGGAGCAATTCGTTCATCGCCACATAGTCGGTCGAATAAATAACAAACCTTCCCTCCTGTCGCGAAGCCGCCAGACCGGAAGCAACCAGTTCCTTCAGGTGAAAAGTCAGGCGGCCATTGGCCTCAACGCCCAGCCCCTCGGCAATGCGCCCGACAGACAAACCTTCGCCCCCGGCGCGCACCAGCAAGCGGAAGATTTCCAGACGGGTTTCATGAGCCAGCGCACCGAGCGCGGCGACAGCAAGTTTCGATTCCATATTTCAATAATAATTGAAATATAAAAGTTGTACAGCGGAAAATCTGGACCGGCCTCTTGAGTTGTCTGGTCACAGTAGCCATATCCAGCGCGATCTCACCCGTTCGAGATTGCCTGTACTGAGGCTCAAACACGAGGCAAGGGTTTTCAGTAGCCGCCTCGACACTTCTGTGCCTATTCATATTCAACCGGGCTGTATCTGTTACCAAACACGAATTAAGCGAACAATCGGCTATCTATCCAAGTGGAGTAGCCATGAGTTCGCTAGCCATACCTTTGCCCGAAGACGCACCCGCAACCAACAACGCATATCGAATTCCTGGTAACAAAGGGATTTGGGTGGGAATCACCTGCGAGTTTGTGGAGTTCCTCGTTCTCTTTGTGGTCTATTTTGTTGCCCGAGCCCACTTTCCCGAGTCATTTGACGCGGGGAGCGAAAAACTGTCGCGTGTTGCCGGGACCGTCATTACCTTGCTGATGGTGACCAGCAGTTTCTTCATCGCCTGCTCCGTGGTCGCCATCCGCGCCAACAAACGCCGGCAATCAATCTACTGGCTGATTGCCGGGCTAGTCCTGGCCCTCGGTTATCCGGTCGCCAAGTACTTCGAAATCCAGTGGAATCTCAGTCATGGCATCAATGGCGAGTCCGGGATTTTCTTCACGGTTTATTACTACCTGACGTTCAACCATCTGGTGCATGCCACTTGGGGGATTCTGGGAATTCTCTGGGTTCTGGCCCGCCATCTGGCCGGAGGGTACACGGCTGAAGATTATGTCGGCCTGGAGGCACTCGCCAGCTATTGGCACGCCACGGACATCATCTGGCTTGTCATATTCCCCTTCTTCTACGTCCTGGTGTAACCATGAATCAGACCCAAATATCTCCATCGACCTCCTATCGCCCTTTGGTAACCACGTGGCTGACACTGGTTGGCTTGACCATCATCAGCGTTTTGCTTAGCCAATGGCTACACGGTGGCGCCTGGTTGCAACTACTGGTCGCTGCAATCGTCTGGCTCAAAGGCGATTTGATTGCCCGGCACTTCGTGGAAACACGCATCGCTCACCCCTTCATTCGCCGCGTCACCCATTACTTCATCGCATTCACGCCTGTCGCCCTGGTGTTGACTGCATTCTTTGGCAAGGAATTTGCCCGTTTCGCATCGATCTGAAACGACTTGGGGGAGGTCGGCTGATTCGCAGTGGAATCAGCCGACCTCCCCGTTTCTCTGTGCAGCATCAAAAACTACAGCTACTCCGCCCGGCCGCCAGCCTCCTGATACAGCCGGCTATTGGGTTGCCAGGCGTAGTCACTGAATGCCGCTAACGCCGCTTGCAGATCCTGGTCCTCACGCAGTTCAAAGGCGTTGAATCCACAGCGGCTCAGGAAATACAACTGATCGCGCAGAATATCGCCGACCGCGCGCAACTCCCCGGCGAATCCATGGCGTGTGCGCAGCAATTGGCCGCTTGAATACCCCCTGCCATCCGCAAAGCTGGGAAAGTGGATGGCGATGAGCGAAAGCTTGCCGAGATACGGCAACAGGCGTTCCGGCGCTTCATCCGGCAGCAGCAAGACGCCCGTGCAGAGAGCGGCGTTAGCCAATTGATGCGCATGTTCCTCCAGGAATTGGAGCGGCAGAATCACCTGACTTCTGCCGCCAATGATGTCGCTGACTGCGGCCCCCGATTCAGTCCAGTGCTGCCAGGCATTCTCGATAATCAAGCCATCTTTAATGATTTGCTTCATGGGCCCCTCCGTACACGGCAAGCTTGAACGGCGTTAGCCCGACTCGTTCGACGGTGTCGATAAACAGCTCGCCTTCGTGACGAAGTCGAACATACGTCTCAAGCAGGGTGTTGATCGTCTCGGGAATATCCGCCGCTGCGAACGACGGGCCGATGACTCGACCGATATTGGCGCGTTTTCCTTCCCGACCGCCCATCGTGATCTGGTACCACTCCTCGTTGTTTTTATCGACCCCGAGAATCCCGATATGCCCGATGTGGTGATGGCCACAGGCATTGACGCAACCCGAGATATTGAGTTCCAGCGGCCCCAGGTCGAACAGATAGTCGAGTTTGTCGAAGCGCTCCTGAATAGCGGTAGCGACGGGAATTGACTTGGCATTGGCCAGAGAACAGAAATCTCCCCCGGGACAACAGACCACATCGGTCAACAAGCCGATATTTGGCGAGGCCAATCCATAAGCACTGGCGATTGCCCACAGTTCGAACAAATCGTTTTTGGCGACATGGGGAAGGATAAGGTTCTGCTCATGCGTCACCCGAATCTCGCCAGCACTAAAACGATCCGCCAATACGGAAATGGCATCCATCTGATCCGCGGTCGCATCCCCCGGGGGAATGCCGGTTTTCTTGAGTGAGAGCGTGACGATCCGGTAACCGGGTTTGCGATGCAGAGCTACATTCCGCGCCACCCAGCGCGAATAGATGCGGTTGTTCCGCAAGGCATCGAGACTGGCCGGGTCGTGTGGAATACGTTCAAGATAGTTTGGGCCGGTAAAGAAGGCCTCCATGGCGGCAAAGCCTGCGTTGGAAATCGTATTGGGCCCGTTTCTCGAATAGGCCCATTCTTCCTCGACTTCCTGCGAGAATTTTTCCGGGGTCAGATCCTTGACCAGTATCTTGATGCGCGCTTTGTATTTGTTGTCGCGCCGGCCGTAGCGGTTGTAGACCCGCAAGATGGCCTCGAAATAATTGATCAATTCGGCACGAGGCAAGAAGGGCTTGATGCACTGCCCAAGCATCGGCGTCCGCCCCAGGCCGCCGCCGACATGAATTTCGAAGCCTGGTTGGCCATCGGCATCCAGTTTGGCCAGAGCACCGATGTCGTGGAAGCGAACCGCTGCCCGATCTTCCTTGCCGCCAGCGATGGCGATCTTGAATTTGCGTGGCAGGAAAAGGAATTCCGGCGCCAGCGTGGACCACTGGCGAACGATTTCACAGTAAGGCCGTGGATCGAAAATCTCGTCGGCGGCAACGCCGGCGAACTGATCGGTCGTGATATTGCGGATGCAATTGCCGGAGGTCTGGATAGCATGCATCTGTACCTTGGCCAACTCGGCCAGAATTTCCGGCACCTCGGCCAGGCGAACCCAATTGAACTGGATGTTGCAGCGGGTGGTGAAATGGCCGTAGCCCCGATCCCAGGTTCGGGCAATCCTGGCCAGAGCCCGCATCTGCTGGCTCGACAGCGTGCCGTAGGGAATGGCCACACGCAGCATCGGTGACTGGCGCTGGATGTACAGCCCATTTTGCAGACGCAGCGGACGGTAATCGTCCTCACTGAGGCTGCCGTTCAGGAATCGCCGGGTCTGATCGCGAAACAGGGAAACCCGGTCGTCCACCAGGCGTTGATCGATGTCGTTATAGATGTACATGATGTATTCGGGGGTTGGGGTATTCAGGGCAACGCGAAGCTGCTTCTCTCGACGACCTTGATCGCAGGGTCATCGACAGCCTCAATCAGGAAATCCATGGGCTGGATTCCAGACAGGCCGGCACCGGACGGCGCCGCCACCGTCAATGAAACCGGACGAATGCTGCCGGGTTCCGCGGTGAATCGTTCCTGACCGACGATTTGGGCGCCGGGGATGCCGGCGATGCGAACGACGAACTCTCGTGGCACCTCGGAGAGGTTCATCAACTTCAGGGTGTAGGCATTTTCGATCAGACCTTCGGAGGTCTCTCGCAACAATGCCCCACGATCGCGCAACACATCGACCAGCAGTAGCGAGCGTTGCTCCAGGGTCCAAAGGCCCATGCCGCAGAAAACCAGCAACAACGCCGCATAGACACCAACCCGCGGCCGATAATACCAAGGCCGATGACGGCCGGGGGAGGCCAGCTCGTTTTCGGAGGCAAAGCGAATCAAGCCGACTGGCGCCCCGATCTTTTCCATGACCTGATCGCAGGCATCGATGCACAGCCCGCAATTGATGCACTGATACTGCAGACCATCGCGAATATCGATGCCGGTCGGGCAAACCTGGACGCAGATGCCGCAATCGATGCAGTCTCCGGTTTGGCCAGCCTGACGCCGGTTGCTGCGGGGTTCGCCGCGCTGACGGTCGTAGGCCACATTGCTGGTTTCCGGATCGAACATGACGCCCTGGAAACGGGAGTACGGGCACATGTGCTGGCAAACCGCTTCCCGGGCCAGGCCGGCCTGAACATAGGTGAAGGCGGCGTAGAAGATGAGCCAGAAGGCCTCCCATGGCCCGGTGTCCAACTGGATAACGCTAGGCAACAATTCCCGGATCGGCGTGAAGTAGCCGACAAAGGTCACCGCCGTCCAGATGGCGACGATGGCCCAGATGCCATGCTTTGCCGTCTTGATCAGCAGCTTGCGGGGACTCATCGGACTGGCATCGAGCTTCAAGCGTGCCAGATGATCGCCCTCGACCCGCGCTTCAATCCAGGTAAAGATGCTCGTATAAACCGTCTGCGGGCAGGCAAAGCCGCAAAACAGGCGCCCGGCCAGAGAAGTGACCAGGAAAAGTGCCGTTGCCGCAATGATCAGCACGAATGCCAGCAGGAGCGCATCCTGCGGCCAGAGAACCAGGTCGAACAGATAGAGTTTTTCGTGGGCGATATCGAACAGGACCGCTTGGCGAACCGATCCTGCGCTCTCCCAATTGACCCAGCACAATCCGTAGAAGATAGCCTGGGTGAGCCAAACCATGCCCCAGCGCAGCGCGTTGAATCGCCCCGCTACCGCCTTGGCGTGGATTTTTCCCTTCTTCCGATAGAGTTCGAGTTTCGCTTCGCGAACCTTGCTGACCGGTCTGCCCATGTCGTTTTCCTTGCTATTTGACTGGGCATCAGTAAATCACCAAGGAATGATTGATAACAGTTGCAGCACCGCTTGTTTCCAATAGGCACAGATTTGACTCGGCGCCGCTTGACTCAAGACAAGGTGGAGACCAGATGGCCGAGTGTTGCCACAGCCTGCTGCATCCTTTCGGATTGGGGATGGCCGAAGTTGAGGCGGATACAGTTGTTGAACTCTTTTTTCGCCGAAAAGATCGGCCCGGGCGCGATGCTGATTCCTTGATCCAGCGCCATGCGATGCAGCTTGAGTGCATCGACGGACTCCGGCAGTTCGAGCCAAACGAAGTAACCACCGGTCGGTCTGGCCAGGCGGGTACTGGTCGGAAATGAGCGCTCTATCCCCTCGAGCAATAGCGATTCCTGCATCAGTAACTGCTGCCGCAGGCGCCGCAGGTGGTGATCGTAGCCGCCGTGCTTCAGATATTCCGCCACAGCGATCTGGACAGGAATCGTCGTCGCCAATGTCGTGGACAGTTTGAGCCGAATGATTTTCTCGGCATAACGGCCGGCGGCAACCCAGCCGAGGCGATAGCCGGGCGCCAGGCACTTGGAAAAGGAAGAAATGTGCATGACGTGATCGGCCCGGGAGGCCGATTTGCTGCACAAGGGCGGCTGCGGGCCGAAGTAGAGCTCGTTGTAGACGTCGTCCTCGATCAAGGGGACGTTATGGCGGCCAAGCAAATCGATCAGATACCGCTTCCGTTCATCGCTAACCAGACTTCCGGTCGGATTCCCAAAATTGAGCATCAGCAAGCAGGCCTTGATCGGGTGGTGCCGCAAAGCATCCTCCAGGGCCTGGATGCTGATCCCCTCGCGGGGGTGCGACGGGATCTCGATCACCTTGAGGCCAAGTCGCTCACTCGCCTGAAGTCCCGCATAAAACGTCGGCGACTCGATGGCGATCAGGTCGCCAGGCTGTGTCACTGCCTGCAGGCACAGGTTGATCCCCTCCATCGCACCGGAGGTCACCACAACCTCGTCCGTTGACACGACGGCGCCACGCGAGAGGTAGCGCAACACGATCTGGCGGCGCAATTCCTCGTTGCCGGGAGGGAGGTCGGTGACTGTCGACAGCGGATCGAAGCGCCGGGCTGCCTGGCTGAGAAAACGACCCAGCTTGTCGAGGGGAAAGAGGAAAGGACTGGGGAAACTGGAGCCCAGGGGCACGACGGCCGGATCCTTGACGCTGTACAGGATCTGGAAAATGAAGTCGCTGACCTGAAGTTCGGTCGAATTGCCCACCGGATGGCTCATCTCAGGTTCGTTAAGGCGCTGGCCGAGGCGAGCGCGAACAAAGTAGCCGGATTTGGGCCGGGCCTCGATCAAACCTCGGCTCTCCAGCAGGTAGTACGCCTGCGTCACGGTCACCGGACTGATGGTGTGTGTCCGACACACTTGCCGCACGGAAGGCAGGCGATCACCCGGCCGGAGAACCCCATCGACAATCAGTTTTTCTGTCTCGTACGCGAGACTCTGATAGCGCACCATGCTTACTCCTCCCCCTGGGTTCCGGTTGCCAGCACCTTGATGATGCCTCAGTGGGCAGCCTGCAAAATTGATTCATCCTTGCCAAAGCGCAGCCAACCATTCCTCAGGTTCTCCACAGAGGGAATATGGATGACAGGCCCATCGACCACAATGAGTCCTTTCTGCCGCAAATCCTGAAGGATGCGGGAGAAATGCTGCGGCGTCAGCCCCAGCCAGGAGGCAAGATCGATTTTCTTGATGGGTAGCGCGACACTCAAGGCCGCATCGTGCGGTGACATGTCTTCTGCCTGGGCAAGCAGGAAATCGGCGACCCGCTCGTGGCCGGCCTTGAAATTGGATTCGATATCCTGGATCAGGCAATGAACTTTGCGCACCATTCCACCCAGCAATTGCCTGCACAGCAGGGGTGACTCATGCAGCAATTCGGAGATGGTGCGTTCCGGGATATAGAACATCAGCGCATCCGAAACGGCTTGAGCCGTGGTGTCGTAAGCCCGGTTCAGCAAGACAGGCACCTCCGCCAGAAAGTCCCCTCGCGCCGCGACGTGGAGAATCTTTTCGTTCCCGGCGCTGCTTACTTTAGACACCTTTACCAATCCATCGATCATCAGGTAGACGCCTTGAGCCGGGTTGCCCGTATGAAATACATATCGATTCCGGAGAACAAGCTGCCGGCTGATTCCCTCCAAGGGGAAACGCGCCTGGAATGCAGTGATGCACGCCACCATCTCGTCGCACTGTTGTTCGGTCATCCGCCCTCCTGCACGCCATGCCCATGCGGAAACGCCGGGGCCATATTGCCAATGCCGGGCAGTACACCAGAACACGGACACCGATGACAGTTACAGTCATTATTGATTCGAATAGGAACAGTTGCTTCCTCGTTTATCGACTGTACCGCAAGACAAAGTTACAAGCTGTCATTACTACCCGTTCCCCGCTCAGACGAAAATTTCCCTAACAAGCTAATTTATTGAGGAAATGGAACGTGAGAGCTCTTGTCATCATTTTGGCCACACTCGCCTTCAACTGTGTCGCAAACGAAAATGCCAGCATCCTCGAACACCCGATCCTGGATGCTGCCCGGACAGGCACAGCGCAGGAAATCGTTGCCGCCCTCAAACCAGACGCCGGCAGCCGGGATATTCGGACAAACGTTGGCTCGACCCCGCTTCACCTGGCGGCAGCCAATGCCGACCCCGGGGCACTCAAGGCCCTGATCGATGCCGGTGCCGACCCCAATGCTCGCGACCACGACGGCATGACACCACTCCATGTCGCGGCTTATTCACAAAATGCGGCGCACGCTCAATTGCTGCTTGAAGCAGGGGCCGACCCCCACGCCTTGACAGCTTCCGGGCGCGACCCGACTTCCGTTGCCAGAAAAGCCATGGCCTATGAAGTGGCCGGAGTCATCTCCCTGTGGCTACTCAAGAAATGCGCCCCCGGAAAGCCCTGCTAATCGTGTTCTGGAGACAAACATGACTCAATCGATCTATTTGCGCCTTGAGGTTCCTTTCGAAAAAGGGACGGAGAAAGAAGGGATGGCAGGCAGTCACGCCGACTTGCAGCGACTGCTCGCCAAGTCGAGGCTTCGTGTGGTTTCCAGTAAAGCCGGCAAGCCACCGCAACAAAGCGCGCTCGACAAGTTGTCTCTCACGGTACCGGAAGGAGAGGATGACTTCGACCAACCGGTGAAATCACTCGAAGAAGTCGAGCGGGACTACATTGTCGAAATTCTTTCCCGCAGTGGCGGCAACCGTTCGAAGGCAGCCAAGATGCTCAATATCAGCCGACGAACCCTGCAGCGCAAGATGGCCCTGTTCGACTAGAGGGCGGCTTCGATTCAATAAACCGCCGAGAGGCTATCCGCCCAGATATTCCTTGCCCAGGCATGGGCATAGCGCCCCTCAAGTTCGCTGGCACGCTCTGACAGTCCGCCCGACTTGGGAATCGCCAGGAATGTCCCTTGCGGGTGGTTGTAGTCGAAAACAGTGGCCACATGCATGGCCTGGTCGAAGCTGACGAAGCTGTAGCAGGTGTTCATCACCTTGGGGCGGCTATTGATTTCCTGGCCGGCAAACAGATTGACCAGCGCCGCCGCCAGCACCTTGGCCTGCTGGTTGGCCATATGCCCCGACTTCGGCATCAGGGGCGCCGAGAGGGTGGCATCGCCAATCACATGGATGCCCGGATGGCTGATGGATTCGAGCGTCAGCCAGTCGACCTCGGCCCAGCGCCCATTGGCCAGTTTCAATCCAAGATCGCGGGCGATCTTGCCGACGCGTTGGGCTGGAATGACATTCCAGACATCGGCCTTGATCTGTTCGAAATCGAAGATCGCTGCACCGTTGCCGGCATCGACATCGCGTATCGGCATGTTGGGGCGATAGTCGATCAAATTGGGGTAATGCTCCGCCCAGGCCTGCAGGAACAAGGGGCGTTTCGAGGCCACGCCATCGTTGGCGTCCAGGATCAGCACTTTCGAACGCGGCTTGTCGCGGCGGAAGTAATCGGCAATCACCGATGCCCGCTCATAAGGCCCCGGCGGGCAAACGTAGGGAATTTTGGGAATCGACAGGGCATAGACGCCGCCGTCGGGCATGGCCTCAAGCTGTTTCCTGAGCTCCCCTGTCTGCGGCCCGGCCTTGTAGGCATGCGGGAACCGTCGTTGTGCCGTCTCGGAAGCCAGCCCGGGAATGTCCTCGGTGATGAAATCGATACCAGGCGCCAGCACACAGCGGTCGTATGGCAAGGCAATGCCGCCAGACAACAGGACTTTCCGTTTTTCCGGGTCGATCCGCTCGGCCTGGGCATGGATGACTTCCACCCCGAGTTGAGTCAGCCCCGCATAACCGAGAGTGATGTCGGCCAGCGAGCGCTCACCGGCCAGGACCAGGTTGGAAATCGGGCAGGAGACAAACTGCCGGTTCCGCTCGACTAGGGTGACGGCTACTTCACCTCGGCTCCAGATCCGCAGGTACTTGGCAAGCGTCGCGCCGGCAAAGCCGCCGCCAACCACGACGACACGCGCTTTGGCGCGCTCTTTCTGAGTAGCGCAAGCGCTCAGCAGAGCGAGTGCGCCACAGCCCATCGTTTTCAGGAATTTCCGTCGCACGGCTCACCCGCCATTGTTGGCCAGCCAGAGAACAATCAGTTCGATCTCTTCGTCGCTGTATCCCCTGACAATCTGCTGCATGACCGTCGATGGACGACCGTAGTTGCGGAAGGCCGTGATCTGTTGGCGAATCCACTCGGCTGAGCGGCCGGCAAGCGCCGGTACATCTTGCGCTGAAGGCAGACGACCGTTGGTGCCATGGCAATTGGCGCAGGTAGCGGCCAGTGACTGGGCAACGGACACCCCGTTGCCAGCCCCTGCAGCGGAGGCTAGAGAGAGCAAAACGCTGAAAGCAGTGACTTGGATAAGGTTCTTGAGCATGTCAAAAAAAATCGGAGGGCGTGCGAGGAGAGGGATTTTGGGGGGAACACGCCCTCCGATTGAACGGGTTGCAGACTACTTTATTGGCTACTTGATTTTCTTGGCTCCGTTCTGCTCAAGGTAGTTCTTGGCACGGATACCGATGTCAGCCGCCTTGACCTGGTATTGCCAGATCTGCTCGGCCCACAGTGTGGCCTGCTGCCAATCCTTCTTCTTGGCGGCATCCTCGGCCTTGGCGCGGGTTTCCTTGGTCTTGTTCAACTGATCGACCGCGTCGTCCATCAAGTTAACGACATCCGGGAAGTCGCGGTAATTGACACTGGTGATATAGGCGACGACCTGATCGATGACGACTTGGGTGTCAGCCACCTTCTTCAGCTGCTTCTTGTAGTCGTCCTCGGTATAGACGGCTTGCTCGGCCGCGGCCACCTTGGTCGGTTTCCAGCCCTTCGGCTTGATCAGGAGATAACCCTGCATTTCCAGGTGCAAGGCCGAGCAGAATTCCGTGCAGTAGTACGGATAGACGCCTTCCTTGTCGGCCTTGAACTTGACGGTCACCGTCTTGCCCGGTTCCACGGAAGCATGGACGTCGAAGGTATCGACGGCAAAGCCGTGGGTTTCGTCCTGGGCGCGCTCGAGGTTGGTCAGGTGCACCGTGATTTCGTCGCCGACTTCCACTTCGATCGTTTCCGGTGTGATGTGGGAACGGATCAAGGTGCCGAACACCTCGACCTTGTTGCCCTTCTTGACCGTTTTTTCCTCACCGGCCCGCACTGCGCCCGGATGCGGCTTGTCGGTACGCGAATCGGTACCCACCTTGTAGCGCACGCCCGGCTTGAGTTTCGACGCCTCGATGCCGACGACGTAATGCGGCTCACCCAAGGGCACCGGCATGTCGTAGAGCAACTGCATCTTGTCATCGCTGATATCGATGAGCTGGTGATTCTGCGGATGCAAAGGGCCGACCGGATTGAAACGATCGATGGAGAGCTTGTTCATTGCGACCAGATATTTGCCCTTAGGCTCGGTGCTGTCGCCTTCCATGGTCATCAAATGGCCGATGTTGTAATGGACGGCAAGTTTGTCGAGAACCCGGCCCTCGCAGTAGTCCCATTTGACGACCTGTGAATCGACATAGAGCGAGGTATAGGCGATGCAGGCCTTGGCGTCATATTGTGTATGCAGCGGCCCGAGTCCCAACTGCACCTGCTTGTGCAGGGTATCCTTCATGCTGATGACCGGAATGCCGTAAGAGTCCTTGCTCTCGAAGCGCCCGGCCTTGATGGCGGCCTGGATCTTTTCCCAGGAATAGACCGAAACGTGGGTATCCAGCTTGCCGGAGACGGTGATGAACTTGCCATCCGGCGAGAGCATGACGCCGTGCGGCGATTTGGGCTCCGGCACCAGGAAAAGGATGCCCTCCTTGATGGCGGTATCCATCATGATCACGTTGTGGCCGTTGATCTTCTTGGCCTTGCCCTGGGCGACCAGCTCGGCGGCCTTCCGCCAGTTAACGATGTGCATGTAGTCGGTATCCTTGGCCGAACAACCCGCCTCGTAGGGCGGACGGCCTTTCTCGATACCGCCGACGTAGCGCTCGGAACAGAAGGAGTTGGTGAAGGACCAGCCATCCGACGGTCCCTTGCCGGCATCGGACAAATCCTGCGAGTAAGGCGGCAGCTCGACGGAGAACGAGTCCTTGGGAATGATGCGGCCTTCCTTGCGGTCGAATTTCCAGTAGGTGATACCACCGCGATACTTCTCGTTGAATTCCTCGAGCGGCACGAACTTCTTGTTTTCGAACGGCGTGGCGTACTGGGCTGCCTCAATGACGTATTCGGTATTCGGCGTGACGAACGCACCGCCGTGCTCGGACTTGAAGATCGGGTTGGCAACCAGTTGCTTGGTCTCGAAATCCCGCAGGTCAATCACGGCAATGCGCGGGTTGGCCTTGTCGTTGATGAACAGGAACTGGCCATCGTACTTGCCTTGCGTTTCCGACATGGCCGGATGGTGCGAATCGCCCCAGGTAATCTTGCGGCCGTCAATATTGCCCTGGGCCAGCACGGCCTTGGAGCTTTCGTCGTAGCCGTAGCCTTGCCACGGTTCCGGCGTGAAGACGCCGATGTACTTGAGGATCCGCATGGACGGAATCCCATAAACGATAACCTGGCCCGACTGGCCGCCTGACGAGAATGCGACGAATTCGTCGCGCTTGCCAGTCGGCACGTAGGTTTTTGCGGCGGCCAGCAAATCCTGTTGCGACAGGCTGCGACGCTTCAAGACGTCCTGCAGCGACTCGGCTGCAACGGCAGTGCCGGACAGGCCGGCAGCAAGCCCGATGAGTATGAACAGCGCCAAGGGACGCCTGGTTATTGCACGCATTTTTCTCCCCTTAAGATTGCGTATCGATCGGCGTGCATCTGCACGCACTCGGGAGCGCGCCCTCTAACTGGAAGGCTGCTTCAAGCCGATTGCAGGCTTGCCCGACCGCGTCAGTAGAACATGGGGTAAAAGTGCGCTTTGGTAACAGTCGCCCGCATATTTGCCGCGCACAGTTACAGCCGAATCAGTTCCCGACCGGCACAGATCGAGGACGACGACAAAACACATAAATCACTGATCCAAAATGAAAAAGCCCCACTTTTCAGCGGGGCTTTCATTTGCTTGATGCCTAATTAATAAACGTCGTGCTGGGTGTTGAAGACGTTGAACTTGCCGGTCGGCGTGACGAGTCGTTTGTCCTTGATCACCGTCTTGACCTTGCGGGTCTTGTCGTCGATCACCACGATGGCCGATGGCTCCGTCTTGTTGCCGGTCCATACCGAGTACCAGATTTCGTCGCCGTTCTGGTTGTACTCGCCCTGCACGACACGCTGAATACCCTTGGTCTTGCCCAGGTTGGCCGCCGCGGCAATGTCGATCACCTCGGGCTGCGGATTCGGATTACCCAGTTCGGAGACGCGATAGACGGTGACCGAACCGGCCAGCTTCGAATCCGGGTTCAGCGGCGAATCGGCCCACAGGTTGTCGGACTTCGGATGGGTCTTCACGAACAGCGAGTTGGCCCCGTGGTTCTTGAGCTCCTGAACCACCTTCCAGGCATGCTGTGGGTGCTTCTCCGGGTCCGTACCGATCAGCGTGATCACATCGGCGCCGAGATGGGAGGTTGCCCAGACCGGACCGTACTTGGGATGCTCGATGTTGGCGCCGCGTCCCGGATGTGGAATCTTGGCGGTATCGACCAGCGCGGTGAATTTGCCTTCCTTGACGTCGACCACGGCGATCTTGTTCGACGCATTGGCCGCCACCAGGAAATAGCGCTTGGTTGCGTCATAGCCGCCGTCATGCAGGAACTTGGCGGTATTGATGGTCGTTTCCTTCAGGTTGGTCAGGTCGGAATAATCGACCATCTTGACCATCCCGGTTTCCTTGACGCTAACCAGAAATTCCGGCTTGGTCGTCGAGGCCACGATGGAGGCCACACGCGGCTCCTGGTGATAGTCGCCATCCACCGTCACGCCACGCGTCGAGACGTTCTTCAGGGGTTCCAGCGTCATGCCGTCAAGAATGGTGTACTGCGGCGGCCAGTAGGAACCGACGATCACATACTTGTCCTCAAAACCCTTGGCCTTCGAGGTTTCAACCGAGCGCGTCTCCATGCCGGCCTTGACCGTGGCAACCACCGTCGGCTTCTCGAACCACAGGTCGATCATGTCCAGGCGGCCATCGCGACCAACGACGTGGATGTACCGGCCGGACAGCGACAGGCGCGAAATATGCACCGCATACCCGGTCTTGACGATGCCCCAGATCTGCTTGGTATCGCCATCGATCAGCGCCACCTCGCCGGCATCGCGCAGCGTGACCGAGAAGATGTTGTTGAGATTGACGTTGTTCATCTTCCGGGTCGGCCGCTGGTCGACCGGCACATGCAGCCTCCACGTCCCGCGAATATCCTTCAGGCTCCATTCCGGCGGCGCGTCAGGCGACATCTGGATGTAGGAAGCCATGTTCTTGATTTCGTCTTTCGACAGGATATCGTCGAAGTTCGGCATGCCACCCTCGGTGCCGTAGCTGATGATCTTCTCCAGCCGGGTCTGACCGAGCTTCTGGGTGCCCCCTTCGACTTGACGGCCATCCGCCTCCTTGCGCGACCAGGCGGGTTCGAGGTTTTTCCCTGTCGCCCCCTTGCGCAGCATGCCGTGGCAACCGGCACAACGCTCGAAATAGATTTTCCCGCTGGCGCTTTTTGTTTCAGGCGACAGCGTCGGCCCATCGGCGGCAAAAGCCATCGAAGCGGCGAATGAAAGCGCCAACAGCCCCACTTCCCTACCCAAGTACTTATACATTTTCCGTCCCTTTTTGTTGAAAAAATCAGGACTGTTGGGTGACTGCTCGGGACATCGGATGTGCCCCTGTTATGGAGGCAAATTGGAGCATCGCAGCGGTCGTTGAACTGCGAACAGTTAGTTCGGTTTTTCACCGGCACAGTTATCGTCCACGCCCGATTCGGCATCGTCGGCCACGGCCGCAATGCCCGAAATGCCCGAGATGCCTTTCAGTGGAGCGCCATTCCCGTGCAAGCGGGAATCCAATACGTTGAAACCCCTGGGTTCCCGCCTCGCCCGCCGCGAAGCGGAGTCCCGGGTGTGTCTAGGCCGCGGGAACGACAAATTCGAAGGGTTTTCCTCTTAACTGAACGGAATTGCCGCCATGCCCGAGTGGTTCGCGCAAGCCATCCGGCGGTTTTCAGGGCAGATCGCTCAGGGAGGCGCTGATTAATTAGTCATCCCCGCGTAGGCGGGGATCCAGTCCGTTGATTTTTCTGGATTCCCGCCTGCGCACCCCAAGGGTACTTCCTACGGGGCGCGGGAATGACATTTCCGAATAAATCAGCGTTTCCTCAGTTTTTTTCCTGCCCCTGCAACTTGCGATACAGCGTCCGCGTGCTAACGCCGAGTCGCTCGGCCAGTTGGCCATGATCGCCCGTCGCCCGCTGCCGAACCCAGGCCAGGTAGCGCGCCTCCAGCGTGGCCAGATCAACGACTTCACCGATCCGGAAAGCGCCATCCTCATCCACCAGCGCTGCCGGCACGTCGTCGGCCATGTCCAGCAGGTGCGACAGGTCGATGACTTCACCGTCCGCCATCAAGGTGGCGCGCTCGATCAGGTTGCGCAGTTCACGAATATTGCCGCTGAAGCGGCGGCCGGCCAGCCACTCGAGGGCCGCTGGCGAGAGCTTCCGCCCCGGCTTGCGGTCAACCCGTTCGAGCAGGGAAACCGCCAGCAAGGGGATGTCCTCGACCCGCTCGTGCAGGGCCGGCGTATGAATCGGGAAGGTATTGATCCGGAAATAGAGGTCGCGGCGAAAGGTTTCTGCCTGCACCATGGCCCGCAGATCGCGGTGCGTCGCGGTCACCAGACGGAAATTGGCCGGTAGCCAGTCGAGTCCGCCGACCCGGCGATAGGTGCCGGTTTCGAGCAGGCGCAGTAGCTTGACCTGCAAGGCCAGCGGCAATTCGCCGATTTCGTCGAGGAAGAGCGTGCCGCCGGCAGCGGCCTCGACCAGCCCCTGCTTGCGGTGCGTGGCACCGGTAAAGGCGCCCTTTTCGTAGCCGAACAGTTCGCTTTCGAACAGGGTTTCGGTCATGCCGGCGCAGTCCACCGCGACGAAAGGCCCTTCCTCGCGCGAACTGGCCTCATGGATGGCGCGCGCCACCAATTCCTTGCCGGTCCCGGTTTCGCCAAGCAGCACAACCGACGCATCCGAATTGGCCACACGCAGGATTTTTTCGAGCATGCCGACAAAGGCCGGCGAGCGGCCGACCAGGCCCTGCGCCGCGGCCCGGCTGCTGGCCTGGCGCACCACGCGCATGGTTTCGACAAAGTAGACGATTTGCCCCTGATCATCGCGAATCGGGGTCGTTTCGACGGCGACGTGCTCCTCGCCACGCGGCGTGTGGTGCAGATGCAGGACGCGCTGCGGCTCACCGGTTTCAAGGCTTTGCTTCAGTGGGCAGGCTTCCCCGGCCTGGTCGCAGGGCACGTTGAATCGATGGGATACCTCGTAGCAGCAGCGCCCGGCCAGCGGCTTGCCGCCGCCAAACTCGTGAATATAGGCGGCGTTGGCGGCGACGATCCGGTAGTCGGCAGCCATCACGATGCGCGGCTCGGGCAGGCCATCCAGAAAGGAGATCAGTTCGCTGAGGAAGTGGGCAGTCATGCCACAATTGTCACACACGCCACTATTTTTCGCCATTTTTGGCACAGATACCCACCAAAAGAACTAGTCGCCATCCGCACAAATATCTAAGCGATTGATTTAATTGGGCTTTAAATCGGCGCTGATTCAGGCACGCATCTTGATATGTAAACCTCCGGAAACCGGCGACACCACTCCTGAGCAAAGCGCTTTCCTCAACGTGTGAACGAACAGGAGTTGGCTGCCGAATCTGGCTTGGCGGCATATCCCCCTTAGTTCGCCCCGCAGGCTTGCTTTATGCGGCCAAGCCAATCGGTGCCGGCGGTCCCGGTTTCCAACCCTATTCAAACACCGATCGAGGACCGATGAGCCAGCCCGAAGCCAACCCGCAGCAAGACAGCGCTGCAAAAGTTTCCTTCTACGAAAAGCGCAAGAAAATCTACGCCAAAGGCGTCCGCGGCTTTTTCGACAACTGGCGTATCGCCCTCGTCATCTTCACGCAGCTTCTGTTCTACGTCAGCCCGTGGCTGGTCTGGAACGGGCGGCAGGCCATCCTGCTCCACCTCGTCGAGCGCAAGTTCTATATTTTCGGCGTTGTTTTCTGGCCGCAGGATGTCATCTACCTCGCCGCCCTGCTCATCGTTTCGGCCTACGCCCTCTTCCTCGTCACCGCCGTGGCAGGCCGGCTGTTCTGCGGCTACGCCTGTCCGCAAACGGTCTACACCCAGATCTTCATGTGGATCGAAAACTGGGTCGAAGGCGAGCGCAACGCCCGCATCAAGCTCGACAAGGCCCCGCTTGATGCGCGCAAGCTGCGCATCAAGGCGACCAAACACGGCCTCTGGCTGCTCTTCTCGCTATGGACCGGCTTTACGCTGGTCGGCTTCTTCACCCCGGTCGAAGAACTGGTCAACAACGTCCTGACCGGCAACCTCGGCCCGTGGGAAACCTTCTGGATTTTCTTCTACGGCGGCTTCACCTACCTCTTCGCCGGATTCATGCGCGAACAGGTCTGCAAGTACATGTGCCCCTACGCCCGCTTCCAGAGCGTGATGTTCGACCCGGATACGCTGATCATCACCTACGATCCGGACCGTGGCGAAACCCGCGGGGCGCGCAAGAAGGGTGTCGATGCCAAGGCGGCCGGCCTCGGTGATTGCGTCGATTGCGGACTCTGCGTGCAGGTCTGCCCGACCGGCATCGACATCCGTAACGGTCTGCAATACGAGTGCATCGGCTGCGCCGCCTGTATCGACGTTTGCGACCAGGTCATGGACAAGGTCGGCCTGCCACGCGGCCTGGTGCGCTATTCGACCGAAAGCGCCATGGAAAAGCACCTGACCAAGAAAGAAATTCTTGCTCACATCGTCCGCCCCCGCATCCTGCTGTACACGGTCATCCTCGTCATCATCACCGGCCTGGCCGCCTGGTTCCTGGCCCACCGCATCCCGCTCAAGGTCGACATCATCCGCGACCGCTCGGTGCTGGCCCGTGAAGCCGACGATGGCCGCATCGAGAACGTCTACATGCTGCAGATCATGAACACCGAGGAACGGCCGCATCGCTACCGCATCACCGTCGACGGCCTGCCCGGCGCCGAAATCGCCGGCAATCCGGAGGTCGATGCCAAGGCAGCCGGTCTGACCTCGTTCAACACCGTGGTCAGCGTGCCGCCAGAGGCGGGCAAGACCGGCTCCAACCAGATTCACTTCGACATCGTCGCCATCGACAACCCGGACATCAAGGTCCGCGAGAAAGCCGCTTTCCTCCTGCCTCAGTAGGCATTCCATTTGCAGATCAAGCGTGACGCGAAGACGAGACGAAGACAGTGCGTAATGCACGGTGAGTCGAAGTCGACAAAGTCAGGGTTGGTCTGAAAATGGAATAAGGCAGACTCCGCTTGGGCGGGAGCTGGTCTCCCGCCTTTTTTTGTCCACTTTTCAGCGGGACGCCATGCAGCGATCAAGAAAATGGCCCAGTTGCGCCAAGTGCCGCGTCACATCGCCATAGTCGTCATGGCTGCCAGGGACCAGCAGTAACTCGACTGCGTCGCTGTTTCGCGCCGCATATATTTCCCGCGCCTCGTCCACCGGCACGGTATCGTCTTCCAGGCCATGCACCAAGAGAACCGGGCAGTTGATTCGGGCAATGGTGTTGCATGGCGCAATGGCATCGAAGCGATGGCCAATCACCCGCTGCACGTAAGCCAGGATGTAAGCGCCAAGCGGCCAATAGGGAATGTGCATGCCGGACATCCAGCGCCGCATCATTGCCGCCGGGTGGGCGAATGCGGCCAGACTGATGACGGCCCGCACATCGTCCCGACGGGCAGCGACCAGCAGGGCTGCGCCAGCCCCGACGGAATGCCCGACGATACCCAGCCGCTGCGGATCGACCTCGGGCTGCGCCGCCAGCCAGGCCAGCCCGGCTTCGATGTCCTCGGCAAAGCGCGGCAGCGAAGCAAAGCTGTCGCCATCGCTCTGGCCGTGGCAACGGGCATCGAGCAACAACAACGAATAACCGACGGCATGCAGCGGCGCTGCCAGCGGCAACATCATTTCCGCATTGCCGCCCCAGCCATGCATGACAACCAGCGCCGGACTGCCCGGCGCCGCGGGGATGAACCAGCCGAACAGGCTTTTATCGTTGGCCGCAGGCACCCGCACCGGATGCCACGGCAAGCCTTCCGGCTCCGCGCTTTCGATCACCCGTGGCGCCGCCAGGCCGCGCCGGATGGCGAAATTCAGCGCACCTAAGCCGCCGGCCACCAGCGGAATACCCCAAAGCCAGCTCATGATGTGCTTTATGGATGTGGCTGGAAGATGGCGCCGGACGCCACGCCGCGCGCCGTCCGGACCAGTGTGATCGCCCAGAAAAAGCAGAGCAGCAGCCAGGCGGCAAGGCCGATGGCGAAGGTGGAACTCCAGCCGAGCAGCTTCGTCAGGCGCAGGCTTTCAGCCACAAAGGCACCGAGCGGGAAGGTGAAGCCCCACCACGACAAGGCGAAGGGCAACTGTCCGGCAGCCCGCGCCGACAAAGTCAGCAGGCTGGCCATGACCAGCCACCAGACTCCAAAGCCCCAGACCAGCAACATCAGCACCGTGGCCACCTCACGCGCGGCCGGATAGGGTAACTGCTCGGCAACATTCATCAGGCTGACCGGAATGACGCCGATCGGCGCCAGATGGATCCACACCGTCGGCGTCAGGATGCCCAGGGCCGGCTTGTGCAGGTATTTGCGGTGCAGGGTCAGACCGAGCAGGCCGAGATACATCATGCTGCCCGCCCCCAGGCCGATGGCGTTGATGGTGAGCGCCCACTCGCGCAGTGCGCCATCCATGTGGGCAAGCAGCGGCCCACCGGCCAGCGGCATGACAACGAGGCCAACGGCCGGGATGAACTGGGCCGGCGTCACGTGCTCGGCCGCGACATGCTCACCGCGGAACATGATGAAGAGCACGGCGAAGCTGAAGACAAAATGCAGAATCACGCCCAGCCACCACAGCACCAGCGCCACTTCGACACAGGGCGTGAAGGTCAGCCACTGCGCCGCCAGCACCAGCAGCGCAATCGAAAAAGTCGGGTAGAAATTGGCCTGCACCGGATGCAGCATCGTCTGCATGGCCGCTGGCCGGAAGCGCAGCCAGCGAGTCAGCCAGGGAACCGCCAGCACAATAAACAAGGCACTGTTGAACCAGTGCAGCAACTCGGCCGGCAGCGCCAGCCAAGGCCAACGCAGGGAAAGCCCATGCGTCGTCATGGCAAAAACACCCGTCCCCATCACGGCGGCAAACCAGCCCGGGGCAAAGGTCCGGGAAATATCGGCGAAGCGGGGATAGCTCATTGGACGACCCTATAAATATTAGACTTTGCTTATTTTAACTGCTTGACTATGGCTAGGCACATCAGTGCCAATCGCACGAATTCTATTCGCGTCAAACCCCCTCTCCGCCAATTCCTTTCAGGTAGCGGAGGTTTGTCGTTCCCGCGAAAGCGGGAACCCAGTGAATGCGTGATACCTGGATTCCAGCCTGCGCGGGAACGACGCCTAACAGAACCATATTGCCCCCTCTCCCCCAATTTATTGGGGGAGAGGGCTGGGGAGAGGGGGCCTCTGATGAACCCACCAGCCATTCGACCAAACCCGCAACCGGGGAAGCCACCGGCTATCCGTGCGCGAACCCTCAAACCCCCGCCAATTCGGCGATATACTGGCCGAAACAATATAAACCGAATTGGAGACCGAGCCTGGCACTGCCGGGCCATTGCGCATGGATACCCTGTTCCTGCTCGCTGTCGTCACCGTCGTCATTGTCCTGGTCTTCGACTACACCAACGGCTTCCATGACGCGGCCAACATCGTCGCCACCGTCATCGCCTCGCGCGCCATGTCGCCGGCCCAGGCCGTGCTGATCGTCGGCGTTTTCGAATTTCTCGGCCCGCTGCTCGGCGGCACCGCCGTCGCCAACACCATCGGCAAGTTCGTCGCCCTCGACGGCGTCGCTCCGGTGCTCTCGCTCTCCATCCTGCTCTGCGGCCTGATCGGCGCCATCGTCTGGAATCTCGGCACCTGGTATTTCGGCATTCCGTCCTCCTCGTCGCATGCGCTGGTCGGCGGGCTGATCGGCGCGGTCGTCGTCGCCGTCGGCGCCGATCATGTCGTCTGGGGTTTTGCCGAACTGGCCAACGGCCACCTGACCGGCATCGTCAAGGTCCTGGCCGCACTGGTGCTTTCACCGCTGATCGGCTTCTGGCTGGGCTTCCTGATCCACCGCCTGCTCACCGGCCTGCTCGTCGCAGCCAACCCGGCCGCCAACTCGCGGCTGCGCGGCCTGCAGTACCTCACTGCGGCCGGCCTCGCCTTTTCGCACGGCGCCAACGACGCCCAGAAAAGCATGGGCATCCTCACCCTCGTGCTGCTTCTCGGCGGCTTCATCCCGACTTTCGAGGTGCCGTTCTGGGTCATGCTCGCCTGCGCCACCTCCATTACGCTCGGCATCATGTCCGGCGGCTGGCGCATCGTCCGCACGCTCGGCTTCGCCATCTACCGCGTCCGCCCCATCCACGCCCTCGGCTCGCAGCTGACATCCGCCGCCGTGATCCTAGCCGCTTCGGCCGGCGGCGCGCCGGTGTCGACCACCCACGTGGTGGCCACTTCGATCATGGGCATCGGCGCCTCGGAACGGCCGCGCGCCGTCCGCTGGGCCAAGGCCAAGGACATCGCCATGACCTGGCTGATCACCATACCCGGCGCCGCCATCGTCGCCATCCAGGCCTATGCGCTGGTTCATCTCTTTCTCGGAGGCACGCCATGAGCGAAGAAATCAAGCCGTCGATCTTCCGCCGCCTGTTCGATCGCGTTTTCCCGAAAATGCCGGATTTCTTCACCCTGCTCACCGAGCAGTGCGGACAAGTCGCCCACACCGCCGGCCTGCTCGTCGAATTCATGGAAACCGGCGATGCCAAGGTCGGCCTCTCAATCCGCCAGGACGAACACGAGGCCGACCGGGTCAAGATCCGCAACCTGCACACGCTGAACGAGGCCTTCTCGACACCGATCGACCGCGAGGATCTCTACCGGGCCATCATCGATCTCGACGAAGTCGTCAATTACTGCAAGACCACGGTGAGCGAAATGGAAGTCCTCTGCCTCGCCCCCGACAAGCATTGCCTGGAAATGGCCATGCACATCAAGCTCGGCTGCGACGCCCTGTCGCAAGGCTTCGCCCGGCTGGCCAAGGAACCCGCTGGCGCCGCGGCCGATGCCGACTCAGCCCGCAAGGCCGAGCGCCGCGTCGAAAAGAACTACCGCCGCGCCATTGCCGAACTGTTCGTCGGCGACGACTACATCCACATGTTCAAGCGCCGCGAAATCTACCGCCACCTGTCCAACGCCGCCGATCGCATGTCCAACTGCGCCAATACGCTGCACGACATCGTGGTCAAGATGACCTGAACCCCGAACCTATCCCCAGATGCTGAAGAAACTATCGCGCCGCCTGCTTGCACGCCTTGGCTGGAAGCTGATCGACCCGCCGGAACGCCCGGCCCAGGCGGTTCTGCTCGCCTACCCACACACCTCGAACTGGGATGGCGTCTATGCCCTGCTGATCAAACTGGCACTCGGCCTCGAAGCCCGCTGGGTCGGCAAGGACACGCTGTTTCGCTGGCCGGTCGGCGGGCTGATGCGGCGACTGGGCGGCATCCCGATCGATCGTCGCGCGCCGCGCGGTTTCGTCGCCGAAATGGCAGCACAATTCGCCACCCACCCGAACTTCCTGCTGGTCATCGCCCCGGAAGGCACGCGCAGCCTGACCAAAGGCTGGAAAAGCGGCTTCTACCGCATCGCGCTCGCCGCCAAAGTGCCGGTCGCACTGGCCTTCGTCGATTACCCCCGCCGCGAAGCCGGCATCCTCGCCTACCTGACGCTGACCGGCGACCCGGCTACCGACATCGCCGCCATCGCCCGCCACTACGAAGGCCGGCAAGGCAAACGACCAGAACTCGCCTCGCCGATTCGCTGGCTGGACTAAAGGCCGCCTCGCCGACCATCGGGATTACCTTGCCCGTTGCCTGCAGACGGGAATCCAGCCAGCTGTATTTTCTGTTCCGGATTCCCGCTGGCATGCTTCAAGGTGAGTCCTGCGCTGAGAAATGGCTCGCCAAAGCGACAAGACTCGCCAACAAGCCCGCCAAATGGATCAGTGCAGCCCCTCGCTGCGCTTCTGCACGCCAAACAACAGCGCAAGCGACAAGCCCAGCAGCAACAGTCCATTCGGCTCTGGAACCTGGCTGCTGCCCGTCGGCGTGATATTCCAGACAAACGAGGCGTCCTCGCTAAACCCCTGAGTTCCCAACGCCCCCTCAGCCGACCAGTCGCCCAGAATCAACATCGAATAGGTCGTTCCGGCGAGCAGATCAAAGCTCACTTCATTGGAGCCGGTATCGCGCTGAAGCAACTGCGAACCCACACCGCTGATGGAGAAATTGAAATTCCCAATCGCCGGGTCATTCAAACCGTTGCTCGTGATATCCCACAGCAAGTTGAACTTGCCGTTTTCATTCATCGTGAATTGATAAAGGAATCGCGCCGCTAGCTGCACACGGCCCTCAAGAAGATTCTCTGTGCGCCAGCCGAGAGCCGAGAACCCCACGGCACCGGCTGCTGAGTCGGAAAAATTGCTTGCCCCAAAGCCGAAGCTGTTAGCCGTAGCCCCATTTGACTCGGAATATGCGGAAGTACCCACCGCCATCGGCGCAATACCCGTAGTCCACGCCGGGTCATAATTCCCGACAAAATCGCCTCCGGCCGCATAGGCTTGGGTATACACCGAAAGCTCGGTCTGGACCGGTGTTGGCAACGCCTGCGCCGATGTCGACACCATCCCCGCCAGCGCCAGAACACTCAAAGTGGAAATCAGTTTATTGGACATTTTTATCTCCCTTTATGGCTAAATAACTTCGCCAAAAATCATGCATAACACATACCAACAACCAATAACCGCCATCGATTCATAACCTTACGAAATTTACAAATAAGTCACCCAGCCAAGGTGTAACGAAATCCGACACCCCCGACTCGAACACAAGCCAGACCGACGGGCTAGAATCCCGTCATCATGCACATCGACACCTTCCTAGCCCGCTGGCGGGCGGCCGGCGGCTCCGAGCGCGCCAATTACCAGCTTTTCATCGCCGACCTCTGTGCCTTGCTGGAAGTCGCCCCACCCCAGCCCGCCAACGAAGACACCCGCGACAATCCTTACGTCTTCGAGCGCCGCGTCATCTTTCATCACGGCGATGGCAGCACCAGCAACGGCTTCATCGACTGCTACAAACGCGGCAGCTTCATCGGCGAAGCCAAGAAAATCCGCGCCGGCGCCGAAACTCGCCAGTTCGACGACGCCCTGCTGCGCGCCCGTGGCCAGGCTGAAAACTACGCCCGCCATCTGCCCGCCGACGAAGGCCGGCCGCCCTTCCTCGTCGTCCTCGACGTCGGCAACGTCATCGAGCTCTACGCCGAATTCACCTGCACCGGCGGCAGCTACACGCCCTTCCCCGATCCGCGCAGCCACCGCATCCGGCTCGACGACCTCAGCAAGCCGGAAATCCGCGCCCGCCTCAAAGCCGTCTGGCACGACCCGCACAGCCTCGACCCGGCCCGCCGCACCGCCCGCGCCACGCGCGAAATCGCCGTTCGCCTCGCCCGCGTCGCCCAGTCCCTGGAAGGCAAATACCAGCCCGAGCGCGTCGCCGCCTTCCTCTCGCGCTGCCTGTTTTCCATGTTCGCCGAAGACGTCGGCCTGCTCCCCAAAGTCGACAACGAAGGCGCCTTCACCGGCCTGCTCAAGAGTTTCCTCCTCCCCTCTCCCGCCAGCGGGAGAGGGGCCGGGGGAGAGGGCAGCCCAGTAAGCCAATTCGTCCCCCTCGTCGCCGAACTCTGGCAAGCCATGGACGAAGGCAAATTCTCCGTCGCCATCCGCGCCCAGCTGCCGCGCTTCAACGGCAAGCTCTTCAAGCAGCCCGAAGTGCTGCCGCTCGACCGCGACCAGATCGACCTGCTGCTCGAAGCCAGCCGCGCCGACTGGGCCGAAGTCGAACCCGCCATCTTCGGCACCCTGCTCGAAAGTGCCCTCAACCCGCTCGAACGCCACGACCTCGGCGCCCACTACACCCCGCGCGCCTACGTCGACCGCCTCGTCCTGCCCACCGTCATCGAGCCGCTGCGCGCCAACTGGCACGACACCCAGGCTGCCGCCCTGCTGCTCGCCAACGAAGGCAAGCTCAAAGACGCCGCCGACCTCGTCCGCGCCTGGCACCACAAACTGTGCACCACCCGCGTCCTCGACCCCGCCTGCGGCTCCGGCAACTTCCTCTACGTCACGCTCGAACACATGAAGCGTCTCGAAGGCGAAGTCCTCGACACCCTCGCCCAGCTTGGCGACACGCAACAACGCCTCGAAGTCGAAGGCCTCACCGTCGACCCGCACCAGTTCCTCGGCCTCGAAATCAACCCGCGCGCCGCCGCCATCGCCGAAATGGTCCTCTGGATCGGCTACCTGCAATGGCACTTCCGCACCCAGGGCAGCGGCCTGCCGCCCAGCCCCATCCTGCGCGACTTCAAGAACATCGAATGCCGCGACGCCGTGCTCACCGCCGACGCCATCGCCTTCGCCACCGATGAAAGCGGCAAGCCGCTCACCCGCTGGGACGGTCGCACGACCAAACCCCACCCCGTCACCGGCGAACTCGTGCCCGACGAAGCCGCCCAAATCCCGCGCGAACGCTACACCAACCCACGCCCCGCCACCTGGCCGCAGGCCGACTACATCGTCGGCAATCCCCCCTTCATCGGCGCCGCCGCTATGCGCCAGGCCCTCGGCGACGGCTACACCGAAGCCCTGCGCGCCGCCTGGCCGGCCGTCCCCGAATCCGCCGATTTCGTCATGTTCTGGTGGCACCACGCCGCCGACCTCACCCGCCGCGGAGAAGTCCAGCGCTTCGGCTTCATCACCACCAACAGCCTCAAGCAAACTTTCAACCGCCGCGTCCTCGAACACCACCTCAACGCCCAGCCGCCGCTCGCGCTCGCCTGGGCCATCCCCGACCACCCGTGGGTCGACGCCGCCAGCGGTGCCGCCGTGCGCATCGCGATGACCGTCGCCACCGCCTCGCTCCCCTCGCCCGCGGGCGGGAGAGGGGCCGGGGGAGAGGGCAGCGGCATCCTGCAAACCGTCGTTGGCGAAGGCGGCGCCGACGGCGATGCCGTGCACATCGAACTCACCGAGAAAACCGGCCGCATCCACGCCGACCTCAGCATCGGCGCCGATGTCGTCGGCGCCAAGGCGTTGCGTGCCAATGAAGGCATCAGCTCGGCCGGCTTCAAACTGCATGGCGCCGGCTTCATCGTCTCCCCCGACGAAGCGGCCAAGCTGCAACCCTGCGACCGCATCCACCCCTACCGCAACGGCCGCGACCTGACCGACAAGCCGCGCGGCGTCTTGGTCATCGACCTCTACGGCCTGACCGCCAACGAAGCGCGCAGCCGCTATCCGGCGACCTATCAATGGGTGCTCGAGCGCGTCAAACCGGAACGCGACCAGAACAACCGCGCCACCTACCGCGACAACTGGTGGCTGTTCGGCGAACCGCGCAAAGACCTGCGCCCCATGCTCGCCGGCCAACCCCGCTTCATCGCCACCGTCGAAACCGCCAAGCACCGCACCTTCCAGTTCCTCGACGCCGCCATCGCCCCGGACAACAAGCTCGTCTGCATCGCACTGGCTGACGCCTACGCCCTCGGCGTGCTCTCGTCACAAGTCCACGTCGCTTGGGCGCTGGCCGCCGGCAGCCGCCTTGGCGTGGGCAACGACCCGGTCTACGTCAAAACCACCTGCTTCGAAAAATTCCCCTTCCCCGCCGCCAGCCCCGAGCAGCAAGCCCGCATCGCCGCCCTCGCCGAGCAACTCGACACCCACCGCAAGCGCCAGCAGGCCGCCCACCCCGAGCTGACGCTGACCGGCATGTACAACGTGCTGGCCAAACTGCGCAGCGGCGAACCGCTCACTGCCAAGGACAAAGCCCAGCACGAAGCCGGCCTCGTCGCCGTCCTCCGCCAGCTCCACGACGAACTCGATACCGCCGTGCTCGAAGCCTACGGCTGGTCAGACCTTCTCCCCTCGCCCGCCAGCGGGAGAGAGGCCGGGGGAGAGGGCACCATCAACACCGACGCCCTGCTCGACCGCCTCGTCGCCCTCAACGCCGAACGCAGCCGCGAAGAAGCCACCGGCCTGATCCGCTGGCTGCGGCCGGAATTTCAGAATCCGAAGGCAACCCATCCCCACCCCAACCCTCCCCTTGAAGGGGAGGGAGCGACACTCCTCCCCCTTTATGGCCCGCAGGGCCGGTATCCCTTGGGACAAGGGGGAGGCCGGGAGGGGGATGGGTCACTCCCCGCACCCAAACCCGCCGAAAAACGCCCCTGGCCACCCAGCCTGCCCGAACAGGTGGCAGCCATCGCCCAACTCCTGGCCGAAAGCCCGCTGGCGCTCAGCGAGCCGGAAATCGCCAGCCGCTTCACCGGCAAAGGCCCATGGAAAAAACGCCTGCCGCAACTGCTCGAAACCCTGGTCGCGCTGGGTCGCGCCCGGATGAGCGACGACGGCCGTTTTGGAGCCAGCAAATAATGTTGAAAGCCTTGATCCCGCTGCTCGGTATTTCTCCGGTCCTGATCATGGCCGGCCTGCTGACTTGGCAAAAGCGGCGACTGGACGCCGACGCCCGCCGCGAGGCGATCACGACAGAACTGCGCAACCCGCCGGCGGCAAGCCTGGAGGCCAGGCGCGAAGCGATCCACGAGAAGCAACTGACCCGGATAGTCAGCGCCATGGTGAGTGGCATGATCGCGGGAATGCTGATCCTCTCACGGCACGCCGAAGTCGATCTCAGTGCCTGGGGGTTGATGGACACGCTGCTCGTGCTGTTCATCGTCGGTATCGGGCTGTATTACGGGCGCCAGATCATTCGGGACATGCGCCCGACCCGTCAGCTCAAGCAAGCCATCCGCGCCGAACAGGCATCCGCCCAGGAACTGGCCGCCTCGCTGGCCGGCGACAACCGCATCATCCACGACATCCAGTGCGGCGATTTCAACATTGACCATGTGGTCGTCACCCCAGCCGGCATCTTTGCCATCGAAACCAAGTCGCGCCTGAAACCACCGGCCGGCAACGGTAGCCCGAAGGTGAAGTACGACGGCCAGTCGCTCGATTTCGGCGGTTGGAAAGAGACCAAACCGGTCGAGCAGGCGGAGCGTCAGGCCCGCTGGCTAGCGAACTACCTGCGCAAGGAAACTGGCGAGTCCTTCGCTGTGACGGCGGTTTTAGCCCTGCCCGGTTGGTGGATAGACCGCACCGCACGGATTTCGCCAACCATGGTGCAGGCGATCAACCCGAAGAATTCCCGCTGGCTGCTGCTCCCCGAGAAGAAGGCCCCGCTCCTCGACAGCCCGGCGATTCAGCGGGCAGCGAATGCAGTTGAAAAACTGGCACAGGCCAAAATGCCATGAAATTCACCCAGTATTTTCTTGTCACACGTCAGCGTCCGGATCGCTCACCGATTGATCTGGCGTGGATTGAGCGAGTCGTGACTTCACCCGAGCATGAGCGTATTCAGGCCGATGGCCGGATACGTCGCTGGCGGCAGATACCCGAGTCGGATGGACGGCACCTGCGTGTTATTCTTTTGGAGGACGGCGAGACCGTTCACAACGCTTTTTTTGACCGGAGTTTCACGCCATGAACATCAAGTATTTTCAGGATACCGACACGCTGTACATCGAGTTCCGCAAGGGTGAAATCGCCGAAACACGCGATCTCGACGAAAACACGCTGCTCGACGTCGATCGCGACGGCAATATCGTCGCCATGACCATGGAGCACGCTCGACAGCGCGCAGACATTCCGCAGTTTTCGTTCGAACAGATTGCAGCCTAACCCAATGCGCGCAATCCACCCCGGCGAAATCCTCCGCGAGGAATTTCTGGTACCGCTGGGTATGAGGGCCAATGCCTTGGCGATGGCGTTGCACGTTCCCGCCCCGAGAATCAATAACATCGTCCGCGAACGACGGGCGGTGACGCCGGACACGGCGCTGCGACTGGCGCGCTATGTCGATACGACAGCGCAGTTCTGGCTGAATCTGCAGAGCACTTTCGACCTGAAACAGGCGGCTAGCGAGAGCGCAGAGCAGATCGCCGAGGAAGTACGGCCGCTACAGCGCGTCGCTTGAGCTCGCCGACTCGACTAAAAGCGCCTATTCGGCGACCAGCACCACTTCTTCGTCACCAATGGTGACCACCTGACCGGGCCGCATTTTGGCCCGTTTTCGCGTGTCGACCGCACCATCGACCTTGACCCGCCCTTCGGCAATTGCCGCATGGGCGGCGCCGCCCGATTCGCAGAGGCCGGTGGCTTTCAACAGTTGATCCAACTGGATGTATTCGCCGCGCACGGCAAAGGTGGTGCTCACAATGGTTTCCGATCAGTTCAGACCGCCCCAACACTCACAAGGGTCAGCGCTAAGGAGGGTGGTTAATTTGGCTGGCACGCGGCCAGGTGAAGATAGTATCGGCAAAGTTTCGTGACGCCAAAGCACGCCGGCGCCCGCCGAGGTTCATTTGTAGAACTCGCTGCCGGCGACCCGGTAGCTGAGAACTTCGCCGTCGCACAAGCGGGCGCTGGCCGGCTGGCCGACGCTGGCGGTGAGCCGGCGTTTCCCCGGATTGCTGTCCAGGCAGGCAGCACGCCTGCCATCGCACGTCATGCCGAGGTAATGAGAAGATGCGCCGGCCTCCAGATAGAAACCGCGGTCGTACTCGCGCCCCCGGCCGGCGACGTCGATGATCTCTTTTCCCGGCGCCAGACAGGCTTGGCGCCATGCTTCGTGCGCCGTCTCCGATTCGTTGACGGAATAGAGGATGACGGCCAGCGGGATAAACGCCACAGCAAGCAAGGCCCAGACAGTCCGCGCCGAAATTCGCTCGGATCGCGGCACCGGGGGATTGTCCGCTTGGTGATCAGTCATGGCGCAACGGCGCCGGCTCCAACCAGGATCAGATGCACCCGGCAAGGCCCGTGCGCGCCGAGGACGATGGTTTGCTCGATATCGCCGGTCCGTGAAGGCCCGGAGATGAAATTGACGGCGCGCGGCAGGCTGCCGCGTTCGGCGCGGAGGAGCGCGAAGGCGTCTTCCATAGTTGCCACGATACGCGAAACATCGACCAGCGCGATATGCGTTTCCGGCAACAGGCTGACCGTCGCCGGCGTTTCCGGGCCGGAGAGCAGCATCAGGGTGCCGGTTTCGGCGACGCCACAGAAGCAGCCGGAGATGCCCACCAGATCGGCATCTTCAGCCGCCCTTGCGGCGACCTGCAAAGCGCTGGAGGCCCAATCCAGGCAGGCGACATCCGAGGTCACCACGGCCTGCTGCCCGATGCCGTGCGCGGCCAGGTAAGCCGCCACCGCCGCCGGCGCATCTTCCCGTCGGGCCACGACCGCGACGGTGCTCGACAGGCTTTCCGCCTTGAGCCGGAAGCGTTCGGCCAGATTGCCGGCCATGCTCGGTTGCGGCCCGCGTCCGGCATTCGCCAGCGACGCTACGGCGGCGGCCCGGCGCCCGGCAAAATCGTCCTTGGCAACGCCGTGTCGGACGCGGCCGAGGATTTCGTCTTTGGCGCTCATGCGACCCGATTCCTTGGCGCGCCGGCGACAAAGGCCTCGATGTTGTCGATCAGCTGATCGGCCAGCGTCTGCATGGCCGGTCGGCTGGACCAGGCGACGTGCGGCGTCAGCAGGAAATTGGGCAGGGCCAGCAAGGTCGGATCGACCATCGGATGCCCGGCAGGCGGCGGTTCGGCGGTAAGCACATCGAAGCCGGCGCCGGCAATCCAGCCTTCCTTGAGCGCCCGAACCAGGGCCGCTTCATCGACAATGCCGCCGCGCGCCGTGTTGATCAGCAAGGCAGAACGTTTCATCGCGCGCAATTCCGGCTCGGCGATCAGGCCAGTGGTTTCCGCTGTCAGCGGGCAATGCAGGCTGATCGCATCGGCCTCGGCCAGCACCTCGGCAAACGCCGTGTAGCCGGGTCGAACGGCCATCGCGCCCTTGCGCTCGGCGCGCAGCACGCACATGCCGAAGGCTTCGGCCAGGCGAGCCACGCCATTGCCCAGCGTGCCACTGCCGATCAGCCCCAGCGTTGCACCATGCAGATCGCGGATCGGATGGTCGAACAGACAGAACTGTTCAGCCCGCTGCCAGCCGCCGGCCTGCAGGGTTTCCCGCCAGGCGATCAGGTTGCGCGAGAGGGCAAGCAGCAGCGCCATGACGTGTTCCGGCACGGTGTGTTCGGCGTAACCGCGGATGTTGGAAACGACGATGCCGCGCGCCCGACAGGCGTCGAGATCGACGTTATTGGTCCCGGTGGCCGACACGGCAATCATTTTCAGGTCAGGCAAGGCATCGATGGCTGCCGCATTGATCGCCACCTTGTTGGTGATGGCAATCGCTGCCCCGGCCAGACGCTCGACAACCTGCCCCGGCGAGGTCTTCGCGTATTCGACCCGGTCATGGGCGAAAGGCGGCCGCCGAACTTCGGCGATCAGCGATTCGCCTTCGAGCTGGACGATACGCAACATCAGGCCGCTTTCATTTCAAACGGGGTACCGGCCGCCTCGGCAATCGCCCCGACTTGCACGCCCAGCGCGGCATGGCCGCTATAAATCAGGCGATCGACGCCGCCGGCGCACAAACCTTCAATCGCCGCGGCATCGCCCTGCATCAGGTTGAGCACGCCGGCCGGCCATTCGGCGCGAGCCGAGAGTTCGCACAGCGCATAGACGGCCGACGGCGCCTTCGGGCTCGGTTTGACGACCACGGTCGCCCCCGCCATCAGTGCCGGCGCAATAGCTTCGGCAAAATTGGCCAGCGGCCGGGAATCGTCAAGGACCACGCCAAGCACGCCGGTCTGGCCGACCAAAGCGCCTTGCAGCGCAGCCACCGCTTCGCCCACCTCGGCCGTTGCCCGGGCCTCGTCAAAACCGCATTCCTGGACCAGCAGCTTGGCGAAATGTCCGGTGTAGCGATCCAGCGCCTCGGCCAGATTGGCCAGGCAATGGCGCCGGGCCGGCATGCCCATCATCGCCCACTCGGGCTGCGCTGCCTGAGCGGCCTTTACCGCCTCGGCCGCCTCGCTGGCGCCGCACAGCGGCACCCGACGAATCGCTTCACCGGTGGCCGGATTGGTCACGGTAAAAAAGGAATCGGTGACCGTCAAAAAGGCGTGGCCGTTGATCCAAAGCGGAATGGCCATCGGGCCGTCAGGGGCTAATTCCATGTTCAAGCTCTCTTTCTTGCTGCGTAAAGTTCGTGAAAGGTTTGGCCACCGGCAACCGGCAGATCGCGTCCAGCGGTCCACTCCGGCGCCAGGCCAAGAATCCGGATACGGCCCTCGCCATCGGCCAGCCAGCTCAGGTAGCGCGCCGCGCGGCGGGTCAGCCAGCGATAAAGCAGCGGCTTGCCGGCGATCCAGGCCCAGGTTTTCAAGGCCAGACGCTCCGACCACGGGCGCAAGCCGCGTTCAACCTGCTCCTCGCGCAGACGGTGCATCAAGGTCGGCAAAGGAATCCTGACCGGACAGACGCTGCCGCACTGGTTGCAGCCGGTCGAAGCATGCGGCAAGTCGAGGGCGTTCTCGATGCCGGTATAAAGCGGCGTCAGCACCGAGCCCATCGGCCCGGGATAAACCCAACCGTAGGCGTGGCCACCGAGCGAAAAATACACCGGGCAATGGTTCATGCAGGCGCCACAGCGGATGCAGCGCAGCATGTCCTGATAGGCCGAGCCGAGCAAATTGGCCCGACCGTTGTCGACCAGGATGAAGACCGTCTTGTCCGGACCATCCTGGTCGCCCGGCTGTTTGGTGCCGGTCAGCAGCGAGACGTAATTGGAAATGCTCTGCCCGGTCGCCGAACGTGGCAGCAGGCGCATCAGGGTCGCAAAATCCTCCAGCGTCGGGACGATTTTCTCGATGCCGGTGACCACGACATGCACCTTGGGCAGCGTCGTCACCATGCGGCCATTGCCTTCATTGGTGACCAGCGCGGCCGTACCGGTTTCGGCAATCAGGAAATTGGCACCGGAGATGCCCATCTCGGCCGTCAGGAAGTGCTGGCGCAATACGGCGCGTGCCTCCTGGGTCATCGCCGGAATATCGGCCGAAGTCCGCGTTTCGATCGGCCGGCCATGCTCCTTGGCAAACAGCGCTTCGACTTCTTCGATGGTCTTGTGCACGGCCGGCGCGATGATGTGCGACGGCGTCTCGCCGGCCAGCTGCACGATGTACTCGCCCAGATCGGTCTCGACCGGCCGGATGCCGGCTGCCGCCAGCGCCTCGTTCAGATGCGCCTCTTCCGACAGCATGGACTTCGATTTGGCCGCCTTGGTCACGCCATGGCGACGGGCAATGTCGACGACCAACTGGCTGACTTCATCGCCATCGCGTGCCCACAGCACTTCGGCGCCCGTTGCCTTGGCCCGCTCCTCGAAAATATCCAGCCAGACATCGAGATCAGCCAGCGTTCGATTGCGGATGCCTTCGCAGGTCGTGCGCAACAACTCGAAGTCGAGACCATCGTCGGCCAGCGCCGCGACACCCTTGGCCCGCTTGCCGACGAACAGCGGCTTGGCTTTCTGCAGGGCACGTTGCAGTACCGGATTTCGCACCTTCTCGCCAGCCCGCGCCTGGAAATGCATGGCCTGCGAATGTTTGACGGCCGACATCAGGAATCGCCCCCGCCGGCCAGCACTTCGGCGATGTGCAGGACGCGGGTCGTTTCATCACCGCGCCGACGCAGGCGACCCTCGATATTCATCAGGCACCCGAGATCGCCGCCAACGACGGCATCCGCCCCGGCCGCCGCAATCGAATCGCACTTGCGATCGACGATCCTGGTCGATACGTCGCCGAACTTGACCGAGAAGGCGCCGCCGAAACCGCAGCACTCCTCACAATCGGTCATTTCCTTCAACGACAGGCCATTCACCTTCATCAACAATTCGCGCGGTTGCCGCTTGATGCCCAGGCCACGCAGCCCCTTGCAGGAATCGTGATAGGTCACCGAGCCATCGAACTCGGCGAGCGCCGATGGCAACTTCAGCACATCGGCGAGAAAGGTCGTCAGCTCATAAGTCCGCTCGGCAATGGCCCGCGAACGCGGCCCCCAATGTGCATCAGCAGCAAACAGCTGGGGATAGACATTGCGGATCTGGTCGGTGCAGGAGCCGGAGGGAATCACCACATAATCGTAGCCCTCCAGTTCGGCAATCGCCTTCTTGGCCAGATCGGCCGCAAGCACCTTGTTTCCGGCACTCCAGGCTGGCTGGCCACAGCAGGTCTGGCCTTCCGGCACGACGACTGCACAGCCGGCAGACTCCAGCAGGCGCAAGGCTGCGAAGCCCACGGATGGGCGCATCAGGTCGACCAGACAGGTAACGTACAAGGCTAAGCGCATGCTAATATTGCGGCGCACAAGAAAATGAAGTGGCTAATGCTACTCAAACCACACCAATAAAGGAATCCAGTTGTCCGAAGCTGCCAGCGGGTCCGCGAAAGCGCCCGGCTCAATTCAGGTCATCGAGCGCATGATGTCGCTGCTCGATGCCCTCGCCGCGTCTCCGGAAGCTGCAAGCCTGAAACAACTGGCCCAGGCCACCGAACTCCATCCTTCGACAGCGCACCGCATTCTGGCAGCGATGTGCAATGCGCGCTTTGTCGAACGTCAAGATGCCGGCACTTATCGCCTCGGCATCCGCCTGCTCGAACTGGGTGGCATCGTCAAATCCCGGATCAACATGCGCGAGGTTGCCCTTCCTTTCATGCAGGAACTGCATGAAAAGATCGGTGAAGCAATCAATCTTGGCGCCCGCCACGACGACGATATCGTTTATCTCGAACGGACCTCGTCCGGCCGCGCCCTCGTTCGTGTCGTCTATCTCGTCGGTGGCCGCGCCCCGCTGCACCTGACCTCGCTCGGCAAGCTGTTCCTGGCCGCCGAGAGCCAGCAAAAAGTTCGTGACTACGCCAAGCGTACCGGCCTGCCCGGCAAGACGCCGCACTCGCTGACCACCCTGACCGCACTCGAGAAAGAGCTCGACAAGGTGCGCCGGCATGGCGTTGCCTATGACGACGAAGAAGCCGAAATGGGCCTGAAATGCGTCGCCGCCCCGATCTACGACCACGACGGCGAAGTCGTTGCCGCTCTGTCCGTTTCCGCCCCGGCCGACCGGCACGATCCCGACTGGGCTCGCCAGGTCAAGCAAACGGCCGACGCCGTCTCCCACACCCTCGGCTACACCGGCCAAAAAAGATAAAGGCCGCTCGCGGCGGCCTTTGACTTGCTTCGTTCAGGCAATTACGCCGGGCGGCGCGATCCAGATCCCAGACCGGCACTTTCCATCCAGCGCTTGATCCGGTTGGCATCACCAACCCGGGTCATTTTGCCGTTCGAATCGAGCAGCACAATCACGACCGGCTTGTCGGCCACGCGGGCCTGCATCACCAGACAACGCCCGGCTTCGGAAATATAACCGGTCTTCGAAACACCAATTTCCCAGTTGTCGTTGCGGACCAGCGCGTTGGTATTGTGGAAGTCGCGGATGCGTCCGTTCAGTTCCACCCTGGCTTCCGCCGTCGTCGAATACTGGCGGATTTCCGGGTAGCGCGCGGCAGCCGCCACCATGCGGGCCAGATCGTGCGCGGTCGAGACGTTATTGCTCGACAGACCGGTCGGTTCTTCAAATCGCGAGTTGTACATGCCCAAGGCTTGCGCCTTCTTGTTCATTGCTTGGACAAAAGCGGGCAGGCCGCCAGGGTAATGCCGACCCAGGGAGTTGGCCGCGCGATTTTCCGACGACATCAACGCCAGCAGCATCGCTGCCTCGCGGGTCATGGTTGTGCCAACCGGCAAGCGCGAACGTGTCCCTTTCAAGCCATCGACGTCTGCATCGCCAATGGCGATGAGTTCCTGCAGGTCGAGCTTGGCATCCAGAACGACCATGGCGGTCATCAGCTTGGAAATGGAGGCGATCGGCACCACCAGATCTGGCTGTTTTTCGATCATGGCCTGACCGGTGGTCTGATCGATGACCAGCGCCGAGGCCGAATAGAGCGCCAGACGACTCGGATCGGCATCCATGTCCATCATCGAGGCGTGACGAATCGGCTTTGCGGCAGGCCTGGCGGAATGGGCGACAACGGTTTTCCCGGTGTGACGGGACTGGGCTGCAGCTTTCCCGGTCGGCGCTGCCTTGGCAACTGATTTCGTCGCTTGTTTGCCAGCCGACTTGGCGGCCAGGGGGGCCTTGCTCGCCGCCTTTGCCGTTCCTTTTTTCGCGACCTGCTGCTCGGACTTCTTTGCCGTCGCAGCTGCAACGGGGGCTTGCATGCCAACGCCCAACAAGGCGCCGACCAACAAGGCGGCCTTCAGTTTATGTTTCATTTACTATCTCCTGCCAACATCGGGCAAAGTTTACCTTACTTTAGCAGGAGATATGGAAATATCAATAAAAAATAGATAGATACAACAACAACTTAAAGCAGTTGGTCACACCGCATCGACAACGGTCAGTGCAGTCATATTGACGATGCGGCGAACGGTTGCCGTCGGCGTCAGGATATTGACCGGCTTGGCGGCCCCGAGCAGGATCGGACCAATAGTCAGGTTATCCCCGGCCGCTACCTTCAGCAGGTTGAAGGAGATATTAGCCGCATCCAGCGTCGGCATGATCAGCAGATTGGCCTGCCCCTTGAGACGAGAATTCGGGAAGGCCGCCTGACGAATACGCTCATCCAGTGCGGCATCGCCGTGCATTTCGCCCTCGACTTCCAGATCCGGCGCCCGCCGGTTCAACAGGGCCAGGACATCGCGCATCTTGACCGAGGTTGGCGTGTCTTCGGTTCCGAAAGTGGAGTGAGAAAGCAGCGCCACCTTTGGCACGATACCGAAATTGCGGATTTCTTCTGCGGCCAGCAAAGTCATGTCAGCCAACTGTTCGGCGCTCGGGTCGTAGTTGACGTAGGTATCGCCGATGAACACGGTGCGCTCCGGCAACATCAGCAGGTTCATCGCATAGTAACGATCATGGTCGGCCCGGGTGCCGATCACGCTTTGCACATATTCACGATGCGTCTCATGACGCCCGAAGGTACCGCAAATCAAACCGTCGGCGTAACCCAGACGAACCATCAGCGCGCCATAGAGCGTGTTGCGACGACGCACTTCGCGCCGCGCATAGTCCGGCGAGACCCCTTTACGCTCCATCAAGCCGTGGTAAGTCGTCCAGAATTCCTCGTAGTGCTCGTCGAAGAAAGCGGAATTATCGGAGTGCACCACCTCGAAATCCTCGCCTTCACGAATGCGCAGTCCGGCGGCTTCGATCCGGCGGTTGATTTCGGCATGGCGACCAATCAGGATCGGCTTGGCAATGCCTTCATCACGAACCACCTGCACGGCACGCAGCACGCGCTCGTCCTCGCCTTCGGCAAAGACGATGCGCTTCGGCGCCATCTTGGCCTGCGAGAAGACCGGCTTCATGATCATGCCGGAGTGATAGACAAACTCGTTCAAGCCCTGGATATAGGCGTCCCAGTCCTTGATCGGTCGAGTCGCGACACCAGAATCCATGCCCGCCTTGGCGACCGCCGGGGCGATCTTGACGATCAGGCGCGGGTCAAACGGATTCGGAATCAGGTATTCGGGACCAAAGCTGGCGACTTTCTCACCATAGGCGCGAGCTGCCACTTCCGATTGCTCGGCGCGGGCCAGTTCGGCAATCGCCTTGACGGCGGCCATTTTCATTTCCTCGGTAATCGTCGTCGCGCCGACATCGAGGGCGCCGCGGAAAATGAAGGGGAAGCACAGGACGTTATTGACCTGATTGGGGTAATCAGAACGGCCGGTGCAGATGATGGCGTCGCTGCGGACGCTCTTGACCAGTTCCGGCGTGATTTCCGGCGTCGGATTGGCCAGCGCCATGATCAGTGGGTTGGCTGCCATCTTGGCCACCATCTCTGGCTTCAACACGCCACCTGCCGACAGGCCGAGGAAAACATCGGCATCGGCGATCACTTCGCCGAGCGTCCGGGAATCCGTGACCTTGGCGTAGCGCGCCTTGATTTCGTCCATTTCTTCGACGCGGCCTTCATAGACTAGGCCCTTGATATCGGTCACCCAGATATTGCTCGGCGGCGCGCCGAGCATGACCAGCAGGTCGAGACAAGCCAGCGCCGCAGCACCGGCACCGGAGGTGACGATCTTGACCTTGGACAAGTCCTTGCCGATCAGGTGCAGGCCATTCAGGATGGCCGCGCCGACGACAATTGCCGTACCGTGCTGGTCATCGTGGAAAACGGGAATCTTCATGCGTTCGCGCAGCTTCTTCTCGATGTAGAAGCACTCGGGGGCCTTGATGTCTTCCAGATTGATGCCGCCAAAAGTCGGCTCGAGCGAGGCGATGGTGTCGATCAGCTTGTCCGGGTCGCGCTCTTCGATTTCGATATCGAAGACGTCGATGTTGGCGAACTTCTTGAACAGCACGCCCTTGCCTTCCATGACCGGCTTGGCAGCGAGCGGACCGATCGCACCGAGGCCAAGGACGGCCGTACCGTTAGTGATGACGCCAACTAGGTTGGCCCGGGAAGTCAGCGTGCTCGCTTCGCGCGGATCGGCGACGATTTCTTCGCAGGCAAAGGCGACGCCCGGCGAATAAGCCATCGACAGGTCGTACTGATTGGTCAGTTGCTTGATTGGGGTCACCGCAATCTTGCCCGGCTTGGGCTCGCGGTGATAGTAGAGAGCTGCTTCGCGTAATTGCCGTGAATCCATGTCGCCTCCGTTTTATATCGTGAAATGCCATCTCGAATCGCGGAAAATCATACCATGCAACAGCTCATTCAAGCCCCTCGGGTATCACTTAGAGGCACAAAGTCAAGTAGATGTTTACCCTGAGTTGATGCATAATTACGGGCTTCCCAGCCGACGGCCCCTCGCCGCTCTAAGTCTTGGTGGCAGCTCCCGGCGACTGGCGTGAAACCTAGCTATTTCAGTAACTTAGAGAGAGACATCGCCATGACCGCACCGCTGAATGCACCTGATTACGTCAAACACGAAGGCCTGAAGAAATGGGTCGCCGAGATTGCCGCCCTGACCCAGCCGGACCGTATCCACTGGGCCGACGGTTCGCAGGAAGAGTATGACCGCCTGTGCGCGGAAATGGTAGAGGCCGGCACGCTGATCAAGCTGAACGAAGCCAAGCGCCCGAATTCCTTCCTCGCCTTCTCCGATCCGTCCGACGTAGCCCGTGTCGAAGACCGCACCTATATCTGCTCCGAGAACAAAGAAGACGCCGGCCCGACCAATAACTGGGAAGCCCCGGCCAAGATGCGCGAAACGATGAACAGCATCTTCAAGGGCTGCATGAAGGGCCGTACGATGTACGTCATCCCCTTCTCCATGGGGCCGCTCGGCTCGCCGATCGCCCACATCGGTTTCGAAATCACCGACTCCGCCTACGTCGTCGTCAACATGCGCACCATGACCCGCATGGGCAAGGCCGTCTTCGACGTCCTTGGCACCAATGGCGAATTTGTGCCCTGTATCCACACCGTCGGCGCCCCGCTCGAGCCGGGCCAGCAGGATGCCAAGTGGCCATGCAACCCGACCGTCAAGTACATCGTGCATTACCCGGAAACCCGTGAAATCTGGTCGTACGGTTCCGGCTACGGCGGCAACGCCCTGCTTGGCAAGAAGTGCTTTGCCCTGCGTATCGCCTCCAACATGGCCCGCGATCAGGGTTGGCTGGCCGAACACATGCTCATCCTCGGCGTCGAATCGCCGGAAGGTGAAAAGAGCTACGTTGCAGCCGCTTTCCCGTCGGCCTGCGGCAAGACCAACTTCGCCATGCTGATCCCGCCGAAGACGCTCGACGGCTGGAAGATCACCACCATCGGCGACGACATCGCCTGGATCAAGCCGCGCGTCGACAAAGATGGCGTCACCCGCTTCTACGCCATCAACCCGGAAGCCGGTTTCTTCGGCGTCGCTCCGGGCACCTCGGAAAAGACCAACTTCAACGCGCTGGCCACGTTGAAGGAAAACATCATCTTCACCAACGTCGCGCTGACCGACGACGGCGACGTGTGGTGGGAAGGCCTGACCAAGCAGGCGCCGGATCACCTGATCGACTGGCAAGGTAACGACTGGACGCCGGAAGACGGCAAAGCCGGCAAGAAGGCCGCCCACGCCAACTCCCGCTTCACCGCCCCGGCCAACCAGTGCCCGTCGGTTGACGAAGCCTGGGAAGACCCGGCCGGCGTGCCGATTTCCGCCTTCATCTTCGGCGGCCGTCGCGCCACCACCGTGCCGCTGGTGTACGAAGCTTTCAACTGGAACTACGGCGTCTACATGGCCGCCACTCTCGGCTCCGAAACCACTGCTGCCGCCTTCGGTCAGCAGGGCGTTGTCCGCCGCGACCCGTTCGCCATGCTGCCGTTCTGCGGCTACCACATGGGCGATTACTTCAACCATTGGCTGAAGATGGGCAAGACCGTTGATGCCGCCCCGAAGATCTTCTGCGTGAATTGGTTCCGCATGAACGAAAAGGGCGAATTCATGTGGCCGGGCTTCGGCGACAACATGCGCGTCCTGAAGTGGATCGTTCAGCGTTGCAAGGGCAAGGTTGCCGCCAAGGAAACCGCGCTGGGCTGGATGCCGCAATTCGAAGACATCGACTGGACTGGTCTGGACATCAACAAGGCAGAATTCAACAGCCTGACCAACATCGATGCCGATGCCTGGAAATCCGAACTGGCCGGCCACAAGGAGTGGTTCGACAAGATGGGTGAAAAGCTGCCGCGCGAATTCACCCTGAAGCGCGAACTGTTCGAAATGGCACTGTTCAAGAACGCTGATTAATTTCTGTTCTTGCTATGATCGACGGCCACCTCGGGGTGGCCGTTTTACTTTGGAGAACCACATGTACCGCCCCGCCCAACGCCTCGCAGATATCGAGCCCTTCCACGTCGTCGAATTGCTGACTCGGGCTCGACAGCTGGAAGCCGAGGGGCGCGACATCATTCACATGGAAGTGGGCGAGCCTGACTTCCCGACACCTGAGCTTATCGCCAACGCGGCGATCAATGCGATCAAAAGCGGGAAAACCCTCTACACCCAGGCCCTCGGTCTGCCCGAATTGCGCGAGGCAATCAGCCAGTTTTATCGCGAACGCTACGGAGTTGCCGTTCCGGCCTCACGCATTGCCGTCACCAACGGGGCTTCCGGGGCGCTGAACCTGGCCTTCGCCTGCCTGGCCGACCCGGGCAGCGAATGGCTGCTGACCGATCCCGGCTACCCGTGCAACCGGCACATTTTGCGGGCTTTCGAAGGGCGACCACAGAACATCCCGGTCGGCCCGGACACCAACTTCCAGCCGACACCGGAACTGCTGCGCCGGCACTGGAAGCCGAGCACCGTGGGTTTGCTGGTTGCCTCTCCGGCCAACCCGACCGGCACCTTGCTCACGCTCCCGGAGATCACCGGGCTGGCAGATGTCTGTCGTGAAAAGAACGGCCATTTTTTGGTCGACGAGATTTACCACGGGTTGACCTACGAGATTGAAGCGCCCACGGCATGTGCTGCCGGCGAAGATATCTGGGTCATCAACAGCTTCTCAAAATATTTCCAGATGACTGGTTGGCGCCTCGGCTGGATGGTCATTCCAGAAGCCTATGTCCGCGATGTCGAAAAGTTGGCCCAGAACCTCACCCTCTGCCCCTCGACGCCAGCCCAGCATGCGGCACTGGCAGCCTTCGAGCCTGACACCATCGCCATCCTCGAAAGTCGGCGCAGCGAATTCCGTCGCCGCCGAGACTTCCTTGCCCCGGCGCTGGAGGCAATCGGCTTCCGCATCACGGCCCGCCCCGAAGGCGCGTTCTATCTGTATTGCGATTGCTCGGTGCTGGCCGATGACAGCTTCGCGCTGGCCAAGGATCTGCTGGAGAAGACAGGGGTCGCTGCCACCCCTGGCCTTGACTTTGGCAGCAACCAGCCCGAGAAGCACATCCGCTTCGCCTACACCACCGGCGTTGAGCGGCTGGCCGAGGCAGTGGAACGCCTAAGCCGCTATTTCGGCCGGTAGTTCCAGCCCCGGGTAGCGTGAACGCAGGGCCACCCAGTCGAAATAAGGCCCCGGATCGGTCTTGCGTCCAGAGGCAATATGGCAATGGCCGGCGATGGCCATAATCGGATAGTGCGCACGCAAGGCGTCCAGCAAGCCCCACAACGAGGTGTATTGCTCAGCGGTATAGGGCTGGCTATCCGAGCCTTCCAGCTCGATGCCCACCGAGTAATCGTTGCAGTTGTTACGCTCGCACCAGCAGGACTGCCCGGCATGCCAGGCACGCCGGTCGCAGCCGACAAACTGAATGACTCGGCCATTCCGCCGGACATAGAAATGCGCGGATACCTGCAAGTCGGCAATGGTCGAAAAATAAGGGTGCGCGTCAGGATTCAGCCGATTGAGGAAGAAGTCCTCGACCCAGTTACCCCCGAATTCATCGGGCGGGAGACTGATGTTGTGAATCACGACCAGAGATACTGCCTCCCCGGCCGGTCGCTCGCTAAAATTCGGCGACGGCAGCCAGTCAGCCCCCTCCAGCCAGCCGTCCGCCTGCCACGCCATCACTCGATGCCCAGACGCTCAAGCCGGTAGCGCATGGAGCGGAAGGTCACGCCAAGCAGACGGGCCGCCGCCGTACGGTTCCCCTCGGCCTTCTGCAAGGCTTCCAGAATGGCCTGACGCTCGAGGCGATTCAGATATTCATCCAGAGTTTCGCTGCCCCGCCCCGGCGCTTCACCACCCGGCATTTCCTCGGGACCAAGATGCAGGTCGTCGACTTCGATGGTATCGCCAGCGCAAAGGGCCGTTGCTCGCTCCAGGATGTTTTCCAGCTCGCGCACGTTGCCCGGAAAGGAATAGAACTCCAGCGCTTTCAGCGCGCCGTTTGAGAGTTTTGGCGTAGCCTCCCCGAAAACTCGCCGCAGGATGGCATCAACCAGCGGGGCAATATCCTCCAGGCGTTCGCGCAAGGGCGGCATGCGGAGTTCAATCACGTTCAGCCGGTAATACAAGTCCTGCCGGAAGCCGCCCTTTTCGACCAGATCGCGCAGATTACGATGGGTCGCACAGATGATCCGGACGTCTACCGGCTCTTCGGCCACACTACCCACCTTGCGCACCCGTTTTTCCTGAATGGCACGCAGCAGCTTGACCTGCATGGCCAGCGGCAGATCAGCCACTTCGTCGAGGAACAGCGTACCCCCGTTGGCGGCCTGGAAAAATCCCTCGCGCTCACTATCGGCGCCGGTAAATGCCCCTTTCCGATAACCGAAGAATTCGCTTTCCATCAGGTTTTCCGGAATCGCCCCGCAGTTAACCGGAACGAAGGGCCCTGCCGCTCGAGCGCTGCGGCTATGGATCAATCGGGCACCCAACTCCTTGCCGCTGCCGGACTCGCCGGAAATGTAGATCGGCGCCTGGCTGCGCGCCAGCTTCTCGATCATCGCCCGTACCTGCTGCATGCTCGGGGAGTCGCCAATCAGCGATTGCAGGGGATCTTCATCGTCCCCCTGCCCGCCGCCTGGCAAACGTAAGGCAGACTTGATCAGCGCGCGTAGTTGCTCAAGCCCGACCGGCTTGGCCAGATAGTCGAAAGCCCCCGCCTTCAAGGCGGCGACGGCATTTCCAGCGCTGCCATAGGCGGTAATGACAGCTACCGGCGTTTGGGGGTAATGCTCGGTGATGAGGCGAACGATTTCCAGCCCCTCGCCATCCGGCAGGCGCATATCGGTCAGGCAGAGCTGAAAATCATCGGCCTCAAGCGCGGCTTTCGCCTCAGCCACCGAACCCACACACTCGGTGGCCAGGCCCATGCGAGCCAAGGTTAAATCGATCAGTTCACGGATATCGGGCTCGTCATCAACAACGAGAACCCGGCTTAATTCGCCGCGCGGACGCCGTTCGGTTCTGACAACTGACACGTATCGTTTCTCCCTGCCACAATGAAATGCGCCCCGGAACCCGAGGCCATCAATTCCAAGCTCGCACCGTTGGTTGCACAAAGCTCACGGGCGATGAACAACCCCAGGCCAGTCCCCTGAGTATGCGTCGTAAAAAATGGCTCAAAAATCTGTTCGCGCACGGTTTCCGGAACCCCCGGACCATCATCGATCACATGCAATTCTACCCGTCCCTCACCTTGGGCGCCGAGCACCTCGATCCGTACCGCTCCTGGTCCCTTGGTCGAATGACGCAGCGCGTTGCTGACCAGATTCCACAAGATCTGGTGCAGATGGGAGCGATCAAAACAGATGTTCTGTGGCCCAGATGCCTTGAGCAAGACGATATCCGGAGACAAATTCTCCGTTGCCAAAAAGTGTTCGACAAAATTCGCGCAGAACTCGCCCACCTGCAACAATTCAGGCTCGGCGCGATTCTGCCGCCCCAACTCCAGAATATCGCGCACGATCCGGTCAAGCCGGATCACGTTATCGTTAAGAATACGCAGCAGACGTTCCTGCATTTCACCACGGCGCTCCTCGCGCAACAGCTCGCCGGCATGGCCAATCGCTGACAGCGGGTTGCGTATCTCGTGGGCAATACTTGCCGTCAAGCGGCCCAGCGAGGCCAGCTTCAACTGCTGGGCGTGCTCCTTGATCCGCCCGACATCCTCAAGGAAGACCAGCACCTCGCCATCCGAACTTGGTGTCCGCTCGAAACGGGCACGCAAATCCCGGCCTTCGGCACCGCAAAAAAGAAGTCCGTCTTCATTGCCTCCGGACTCCCAAACCTGAAGTGCGCCGGCCAATTCCGGAGCGCAACTGGCCAGAAGCACCGCCTGATCGTCCGAAGACAAGCCAAGCATATTTTTGGCTACGGGATTGCAGCGACTCAGCACGCCCTCCTTGGCAATGATCAGCACGCCGTCCTGCATCCGCTCGACGATGCGCTGGCTGATGCGAATCTGGTTATCCAGCGCTACCCCGCGCCGGCGGGCCAGATCTTCATTGACCATCACCCGCTGGCCCAACAGACGCGCAAGGATGGCCGTGGCAAAGAAGCCCGCCGAGATGAAGCCGGCCTGAACGATCGAGGCCTGATCAAACCCCTGGGCCACTATCCCGTAGGACTGCACCAGCAGCACAGCCACAGTCGCCACCGCCGCATAGAACAAGACCAGACGCCCGCGCCCCACCAGGCTGGCCGCCGCCAGCGAGACTAGCAGCAACACACTCAATCCACTACTGACGCCACCCGCCAGGTACATCAGCGAACAGACGATAGCAATATCCACCATCATCTGGGCAGACAATTGCCGATTGAATCCATGCTGCCAATGGGTCGCCAGCACTAGCCCGGCAATCGTCGCCACCATGTAGGCCCCCGTCAGGCCAAACAGCAACAGCGACGGCATCAAATTCAGGCGAGCAGTCCACTCATGAGGAAAGAGGATCGCCAGGCAAAACAATCCGGCCAAAACGAGGCGATAAAGATTGAAATACTGGAAGGAGCGCCAGTTAGCCTCCCAGGTGGAGGAGAGCCAATCCGACATCAGCGCCCCGTGGACCGGGATGCCGCCCGATGCGCTTCACAGCAATAGATCCGGCCGTCTTCGATGAGCCCCTCGCTCTCTGGCAAATGCACGCCGCAATGGACGCAAGTCACCATCTTTTCCTCAGTCGGAACGCGCCGTGTCGACGATGGTTTCGAATCCACCGACACCTTGCGCTTGGACCAAATCCACCAGACCACACCCAGAAACGCGAACAACAGCAGGTATTTCATCATTCATTCCAGAAACAAAATATTTACGGAGACGCCGTAATTTTTCTGCCGGTTATTGCCAGCCCAAGTTGAATTGAGCATACCACCAAGACCAGGGTGGGCAGAACAAGCGGCGCTTGATCAGCCGACGAAGTCCAACCAGGCACCGCACACAAGCCGAGGGGAAGCGAGACCCAAAAATTGGGGGAAACACCGAAAATCTTGAGGTTTTAACCTGAGCCAAGCAATCGCTTGGCGAACTGAGAGATTCGAGTTTTTGACAAAAATGACGTGCGTCAAATTAATAATCATTCTCATTTGATATAATTTCAGCAGTTGCTTATTTAATTCAGGCAAGCCAGCCATCGCAAGCCAGCCTTCACTCTCTGGAGTTTGAAATGGACTTGCCTCGCCTCAATCCTTTGGCGTTTGCCCTGTTGGTCGCTTTTTCCTCGGCAAACGCTCAGGAAACCGCCCTTTCCCCGGTTAACGTGACCGCCAAGGGCTACGCAACCACCGATCTGGAAACACCCATTTCGACGACCGCCTTGGACCAGGCGGAAATATCCCGGCGCGGCGGACAAAATCTGGGTGACGCCCTGCGTGGCAAACCGGGAATTGCTGTCGCCAACGACGGCGCCCAAGGACAGAACCCGGTCATCCGCGGGCTGAGCAAGGAAAGCATGGTGCTGCTGGTCGACGGCGTGCGCTTCAATTCGGCACAGCCGGCCGGCGCCATTGCATCGTTCATGTCGCTGGGCATGGCCGAGCGGGTCGAGGTGGTCAAGGGCGGGTCGTCGGTGCTGTACGGAACGGGTGCGCTGGGCGGGGCGATCAATGTGCTGTTGCCGCAGGCCCGTTTCGTCCCCGGCATCGGCGTCGAAGCCGGCGCTTCCTTCGATTCGGCCAGCAAGGGCCTGCGTGGCACGGCGGTGATGAATGCCAGCAGCGGTGACCATGCGCTGATGCTCGGCGCCTCGCTGGCCCGCATCGAAGACTACAAATCTCCCGAAGGCACGGTCAGTCGCACCGGCTACGACTCCGACAGCTTCATTGGCCAGTACCGCTTCCGCATCGATGCCCAGCAGCAATTGCGCGTTTCGGCCCAGCTGCACAAGGATGAGGACGTCTGGTATCCCGGCTCGACGCGATGGATCAACGCAAGCAACAAGGCGCTCGGGACCAATGTGGTTCATTCGCCGGAGCAGGAGCGCCGTCTGTACGAACTCGGATACAACCGCAAGGGAACTGGCGAGCAGCCGGTTAACATCGATCTGCGCGTCTACCGTCAGGAAATGGAACGCACGATTTTCAGCTGGGCCAACAATTACAACCGCGACATGGTGGTCAACCGCGTCACCTTCCAGACCGATGGCTTCGACGCCAAGGCAGATTGGCTGGTACACCCGCAGCACCTGCTGTCCTTCGGCATCAACGCCTGGGAAATGAGTGGCGATCCGGATCGTTACCTGTCGCAAACGCCGCCGTTTACCACGCTGGCATCGAACAACCCGTTCCGGAACGCCAAGATCACCGCCATTGGCGCTTACGTGCAGGATGACATGCGTTTCGGCAAGCTCAACATTCTGGCCGGCCTGCGCTACGACACCGTCAAATCCACGGCAGAACGCATGGGCAATCGCACGACCGGCCTGGACAACGATGACAACGCCTTTTCCGGCAGCCTGGGCGCCATCTACGAGGCGAGCCCGCTGCTCCGCCCGTATGCCAACTATGCCCGAGCCTTCCGCGCTCCCGGCATGCGCGAGCGTTACGAATCCGGCCTGCGCGGCGATGGCTACGTCTATGCCGGCAGCCCGGAAGTCGAGGCCGAGAAAGCCGACCAGTTCGAGTTGGGCCTGAAAGGCGCCAACAGCCAGTTCGTCTATCAGGTGGCCGGGTATTACAACCGCATCGAAAATTACCTGACCGGCCAGGTGCTGTCCGGGGCTGCCGCAACGGCGGCCTGTCCTACTGCTCCGACCAACTGCAAAAAGACGGTCAACCTCGGCAGCGCGACAATCAAGGGCATCGAAGCCAGCGCGCGCTGGCAGTTCGTCAACGGCCATTGGCTGACGGCCGGTTACTCGATGCTGCGCGGCACCAACGACGATCTTGACGAACCGCTGTTCCAGATGCCGGCCGACGAGATTTCTCTGGGCTGGCTGGGCAACGTGCTGCCCGGCGTCAAGGGTGACTTAACGCTTCGCCTGGTCGACCGTCAGGATCGCGTCGCGACGCAATTCACCAGGGGAGCTGAGAACACGACGGCGGGCTTCGTCACTGCCGACCTCGGCGCCACCTGGCAGTTCGCAAAAAACCAGAGCCTGCGCTTTGCCGTAAAAAACCTGGCTGACAAGACCTACCACGAGCACCTGACCGAAGGCGTTTCCGGTTGGGAAATCAAGTCGCCCGGCCGTTCGTTCCAACTGGCCTGGCGTGGCAGTTTCTAACCTGGAGAGCCTGAGCCTGTGATCCCGCCCCTGTTCCTGTTCCGCTTCCTTTCCCTGCTCGCACTGGGCTGGCTGGCGCTGCTGACGCCGGCCCATGCCGACAAACTTCCCAAGCTGATCCTGGCCGGCCCACCCGCTGCCGTATCGACGCCGCTGATCCACATGATGGAAACAGGGGCGCTCAAGGATGTCGCCGACAGCGTCGAGTTCGTCGTCTGGAAGGATCCGGATCAGTTGCGGGTGCTGGCGCTGGGCGGCAAGGCGGATTTCGTCGCCATGCCGAGCAATGTCGCGGCCAACCTGTACAACCGGGGCGTTGGGCTGAAACTGCTCAACGTGTCGACCTGGGGCGTGCTGTGGCTGGTGTCGCGTGACGCCAAGGCGAAAACGCTGGCTGATTTTCGCGGCAAGGAAATCGCCATGCCCTTCCGGGCCGACATGCCGGACATCGTCTTCGGCCTGATCGCCGAAAAGCAGGGGCTGGACCCGAAAAAGGACTTCGCCCTGCGCTACGTCGCTTCGCCGCTCGATGCCATGCAGCTGCTGATTACCCGGCGCGTCGATCACGCCTTGCTCGCCGAACCGGCTGTGTCGATGGCCCTGCGCAAAACCAAGTCCTTCCCGGTCAGCCTCATCGCGCCGGAACTCCACCGCAGTGTCGACCTGCAACAGGAATGGGGCCGTCTTTACGGGCGCGAGACCCGCATTCCGCAGGCCGGCATTACGGTCATCGGCAAGGCCGTGGCGGATGAAGCCCTGCAGGCCAAGGTGATGGCCGCCCACGATGCCTCGCTGCATTGGTGCCAGAAGAACGCCTTGCAGTGCGGCGAGATGGTGGCCAAGCGCATCGACCTGCTGACGCCGCAAGCGGTGGCCGATTCGCTGGCCGTCAGCCAGATGCGGGCGGTCAGCGGCTGGGCGGCGCGCGGCGAGCTGGAATTCTTCTTCAACCAACTGCTCGCCAAAAACCCGGCGCTGGTCGGCGGCAAGCTGCCCGACGAGCGCTTTTACGGCAATCCGGTCCGCCCTTGAAAGCCCCGGCATTTTCCGAGCTGGTGCGCCGTAACCGCGCGCTGGACTGGCTGGCCGCCACCGGGAACTACCTGTGGAGCGGCTGGGGTTCGCTGGCCAGCCTGTTCATTTTTCTCGCCGTCTGGGAGTTGACCGCACAAAGCCTCGGTTCGCTGATCCTGCCGACGCCGCGCGAAGCCTTCGCCACCCTCGGCCAGTTGTTGCAGGATGGCTCGGCGCGCGACGACATCCTGATCACCGCCCGCCGCGCCCTGCTCGGCTTCGGTTTGGCGCTGACCCTGGGCAGCCTGCTCGGGCTGCTCGCCGGCATCTCGATGACCGCCTCGATGATGGCGCGCCCGCTGGTCACCCTGCTCGTCGGCATGCCGCCGATCGCCTGGCTGATCCTCGCCCTGCTGTGGTTCGGCGCCGGCGATGGGACGCCTGTGTTTACCGTGTTCATCGCCTGCTTCCCGATCATTTTCGTTGGCGCCATGCAGGGCACCCGGACGCTGGACGGCCAGTTGAAGGAAGTTGCCCGCATGTTCCAGTTGCCGCTGTGGATGAAATTCACCGACGTCTACCTGCCGCACATCGTCTCCTACCTGTTCCCGGCCTGGATCACGGCGCTCGGCACCTCATGGAAGGTCGTCGTCATGGCCGAACTGCTGTCCACCACCGACGGTATCGGCGCCGCTCTGGCCGTAACGCGCAGCCATCTCGACACGGCCGCTTCGATGGCCTGGATCGTTGCGTTGGTCGGCAGCCTGCTTGCCGTCGAATACTTGTTGCTCGAACCGATCAAGCGCCGGGTCGAATCCTGGCGGGAGTTTGCATCATCAAATCCCTGAGCATTTCGCGGCTGTCCCATCGCTTCGGCTACCAGCGGGTCCTTGAAGACATCGACCTGAGCGTCGCGGCCGGCGAAGCGGTGGCGCTGGTCGGCCCCTCCGGCTGCGGCAAGACGACGCTGCTCAACCTGGCGGCCGGCCTGCTCGAGCCGTGGGAGGGTTGCATCGACTGCCACTTCGAGCGACCGGCCATGATGTTCCAGCAACCGCGCCTGCTACCCTGGAAGCGCACCCGCGACAACATCGCCCTCGGCCTCAAGGCCGCCGGCCAGTCGCGCGCCGCCCGCCACGCTACGGCCAGCGCGCTGGCGCTGAAGATGGGCCTGACCGCCGACGATCTCGACAAATACCCGAGCGCCTTGTCCGGCGGCATGCAGAGCCGTGCCGCGCTGGCCCGCGCCTTCGCCGTCCAGCCTGACCTGCTGCTGCTGGACGAAGCCTTCTCGGCCCTCGACATCGGCCTGAAAAGCGAGTTGTACCAGTTGCTCGCCAGCGAGCGCGTGGCCAGCGGCTGTGCCGTGTTGATGATCACCCACGACCTGATGGAAGCGATCCGCCTGGCCGACCGCATCCTGGTCATGGCCGGCAGCCCCGGGCGCATCGTCGCCGAGCACGCCATCGCGACGCCGCTTGCCAAGCGCGACGAGGACTGGGTCTTCGCCCGCACCGCCGAGTTCATCCGCTGGCCGGACATCCGCGCCGCCTTTGCCTTGCCGGAGCGCGCATGAATTTCATTTTTGGCCGTTTTTTCCGGTTCACCGCGCCCCGAAGGAAGCACCCTTTGGGTGTGGGAATCTGGATTTGCCCCTTCCGGCCCTTCTTCCTGCTCACCGCCACCCATGGCGCGCTCGCCATCGCCTGGTGGGTCGGCCTGCTGGCCGGAATTCTGCCGCTGCCCGAGGTCGCCGGCGGCCCGGTCGTCTGGCACGCCCATGAACTGCTCTTCGGTTTCGCAACCGCCTCCATCGCCGGCTTCCTGCTCACCGCCGTGCCGGAATTCACCGGCACCGCGCCGATTCCGCGCCGTCGCCTGAAACTGTTGGTCGCCATCTGGCTGGCCGGGCGCATCGCCTTCGCGCAGTCCGGCACGCTCGGCGTTCTCCCCGCTGCCACCTTCGATCTCGGCCTGCTGGCGCTACTGCTGGCCGCCGTTGCCAAACCGCTCTGGCAACAACCAAGCCGGCGCCACCTTGCCTTTTTCCACACCCTGCTCGCTCTCGGCATCGTTCATGCCGGCTTCTACCTCGCCCTGCATCGCGGCGGCGATGCAATGCCCTGGCTGCGGCTGAGCATCGGCCTGCTGATGATCCTCATCGTCGTCGCCCTGTCGCGCATCTCGATGCGCCTGGTCAATGACGTGCTCGAAACCCAGGGCGGCTTCGCCGCGCCTTACATGGCCCGGCCACCGAGGCGCAATCTGGCCATCGTCGCCATTGCCGCCTACAGCCTCGGCGCACTCCTGATCCCCGGCAACGCCGTCACCGGCTGGCTCGCCCTGGCCGCGGCCGCCGCTATCTTCAACCTGCTCAACGACTGGCACGTCGGCCGGGCGCTGGGCCAGCGCTGGGTACTCATTCCCTACCTGGTCTATTGGTGCATGGCGCTCGGCTACGCCACCATCGGCTGGGGCCAGCTCGCCGACAGCCCGTTGACCAGCGCCGGCGAACACCTGCTGCTGGTCGGCGCCCTCGGCCTGTCGGTGCTTATCGTCATGGCCGTCGCCGGCCGCATGCACAGCGGCTGGGGCCTCGATCACCGGCGCTGGCTACCGTTCACCGCCAGCCTGCTGGTGGCCGCTGCGCTGCTTCGCGCCGCCGCTGGCTGGCCGGCAACAGCCGCTTTTCTCACGCCCCTGCTGCATACAGCCGCCCTGCTCTGGCTACTGGCCTGGAGCGTCTATCTCTTCTTCTCCTGGCAGAATCTTGCCGGGCCACGGCCGGACGGCGGACAAGGCTGCGACGAGCCGAGCTGACCAGCAGGAGATGCAGCAGCTTGTTGGAGCCATTCAACTCCCCGACTATTGCAAGAAAAAAGGTGCGGGCCAGTCGGTTCGGATAACCAAAAAACAGCGGAAGTTCACATCAACGCCTGTCACTCGACCCATCACCGGCCGTCCCGCCAGCATCATCGTTTGCAGTACCAATCAGCGCCAGCAATCCTCCGGCGAGACTGACGCGCCAATGTTCGTAGCCATGGGCCGCGGCGTATTCCCGGTGGCTCACGGCGTAGCCTTTGGCTTGCAGTACGTCGCGCAGATGCCGCGTGGTGTCGCGGATTCCCGCCTGGCCGTCGCGGCCGAATTCGAACAGGCCAGCTTCCAGATGCAGACGCAGGGGCTGGCGTGGCGCCGTGGCGAAACGCTGCGTGAGCCATTCAGCGGGGCGTGAATACGTGTCGGAATCTTCCCAGCCCGGCGCCCACCAGAAGGAGCCAGACTGGCTATATACGTTGCCGAACAGTTCCGGATGGGAAAAGCCGGCCCAGGCGGCGGCCAATCCGCCGTAGCTGGCCCCGGTGACGACGGTGCGTTCGGCCGGTGCATGGATGCCCTGCGCCTTGGCCCAGGGCATCAGCTCCTCGGCGAGGAAGCAGGCGAAGTCTTCGTTGGGCGGCAGCTCCTTGCTGCGCGTCTCGTTGCTCGGGTTGGCGATGAAAACTGCCGCCGTGGACGGCAGGCGCCCCTCGGCGATCAGGTTGTCAAGAAGGATCGGGGTGGGCACTTCCCGCGTATAGCTCTCGCCGTCGAAGAGCACGATCAGGGCGTTACCCGCCGCGCCCGGACGCCAGCCGGCGGGACGGTAGAGGTGGATGTCACGGGTGTTGCCGAGGATGCGGCTTGCCAGGCGCCGGGCTTCCAGCGTGCCGGCGCTTACACCGGGGCGCGGCGCATTCCATTCCGCGCCCGGGGCGGCGGGCAGTTCCAAGAGGGAATAGCCGTCGTAACGGTCCAGCGGCTTGTCCGGAACGCTCTTGGGATTGAACGGATCGCGCTGGGCGGTGGCAAGGATGGCGCGGCGGCGGACATGGGATGGGGCATCCAGCTCCGGCATGTCCGGCGCCAGACGGTAGGCCAATAGCGTGCTGTCCGGCAAACGGTAGCTGCGGTACCAGATGTCGGTGCCGGCGAGATGGCGCAATTCGTCATGATCCGCCGAGGGGCCGCCGAACAGGCGCACGCTGCGCTCGGTGCCGCGCCAGAGAAAGGTCACGAGGCGCTCGCGCCCAGTGAGCGCGGGCATCACGCCCGTGCTTTCGATCAGCGGTGCGCCAACACGCTCGATCTCACGCCAGAACACTTCCGTGTCGCCGCTTTCCTGCAGCAGGGCGCGCAGGCGCGGACTCTCCGGTATATCGGCGGGGCGTGCCTGCCCGGCAAGGGATACCCGCTGCAGTATCTCCAGGCGGTAGTCGCCCGCCGCCGGTGCGCGCACGTCGAGGCGGTAGGGGCCTGCTTTGCCGGCGACGAACATGAATTCCTCGACATCGCGCCGGCCCTTGGCCAGCACCCGCACTCGCTGGCCCTGCCGGTCCACCAGCACGAGACGCATGCCGGGGCCGGTGAGGCGACCTTGCACGTAGTCGCCCGCTTCGGTGTCGATCGTGTGTTGGTGACTGCTCTTCGCGTCGAGCTGGCCGGTGAAGCTTGCCAACGGCTCGGCCGCCAGGTTCGCCGTAGCCACCCCCAGCACAAGGGCTGCCATGACACGAAGAATGTGGAGCAAGGGAGTATTCATGCGCTTTTTCCAGTTAGCCAGGCAATTGCCCAAGCCGCTATTAACAATGAGAACAATTCTCATTATAATTGCAAACGAGTGTAAAACTAACCCGCAAGCCAGCAGTCGCCAGCCAGCATTTACTTATTGGAGAAATCATGGTGCTGCGTATGACGCCGATCGCCTTGGCGATTGGCATGCTTGCCTTGCCACAACTTGCGTTTGCTCAATCCACGACGGAATCGGGCAATGAAGTCACGCTGCCTGCCGTCAAGGTGGTCAGTAGCACAGAAGGGCCGACTGAGCTGCCCAAGGCCTATGCCGGCGGGCAGGTTGCCAAAGGCGCCCGCCTCGGTCTTCTCGGCAACCAGGATGTCATGGATACCCCTTTCAACATCACCAGCTACACGGCAAAACTGATCGAGGATCAGGGCGCGAAGACGGTAGCCGATGTGCTCCAGAACGATCCATCCGTGCGCTTTACCACGTCTGGCTCGCACGCCTACGAGAATTTCCGCCTGCGCGGCTTCGAGGTTCATTCATCCGATCTTGCAATCAACGGCATGTATGGTCTGGCCCCGCTCGGCCATTCCTCCCTGGAGTTTGTCGAGCGGGTCGAAGTGCTCAAGGGGCCGGGCGCCATGTTCACCGGGATGGCACCTAGCGGCGGTATCGGCGGCATCATCAACCTGGTACCTAAACGCGCCGGTGATGATCCACTCACTCGGGTAACGCTTGATTATCAGACGCAGAGCCAAATTGGCACCAGCGTGGACATTGGACGCCGATTCGGCACAGCCAAGGAGGTAGGCGTACGCATCAACGGCTCATTCAGCGATGGCGAGACGTCACTGGAAGGTCAGGACAAGACGCGCAAGTTCCTGTCTGCAGCATTGGACTACCGAGGAGAATCGCTGACCGCTTCGCTGGATATCTACAGCAGCAAGGAATCTTTCTCGGGCGGTTCGCCGGCTATGTTCGGCTTTGCCAATCCCAATATGCCCTCGGCACCAAATCCGCGTACCAACATGCTGAGTTCGGCCGCCGGCGAGCTGGAAAGCCAGGCTGTAATCGCTCGTGCAGAATACGCGTTCAATAAAAACGTTTCCGCCTTTGCCAGTCTCGGCATGAGGAAACATGATTACTCGGGCTGGGTTAACGGCACCCATGTACATAACGTTCAGCCCAACGGTAGCGCGCAGGTGCGTGGCGTTGCCCAGCGCGGCTACGATGACAGCGTAGCCTCCGAAGTGGGAGGGCGTTTTAATTTCGATACCGGCGCTGTCCGTCACGAGCTGGTGCTGCAAGCCACCCAGCTCGAACTTGAGTCTGGCTACCTGTCCAACGTGACGAGTATGTTGGCGAGCAGCATTTACAACCCGATCACACCGCCGTTGCCGGCCATACCGACGGGACCGTTGCCCAAACTTTCCGATACGACGCTCTCGAGTCTGGCGCTGGTAGATACCCTGTCCTTCATGCAGGATGCCGTCCGCCTGACTCTCGGCCTGCGTCAGCAGCAAGTGAAACAGACAAGTTTTAACGTGTCGGGGGCGGTCACGGGTGATTATGATGAGAAGGCACTAACCCCGGCGGTTGGCCTGGTGGTCAAGCCCTGGGGCGAGGGAATTTCCCTGTATGCCAGCTACGTCGAGGGTTTGAGTCAGGGCACCAGCGTGAAGGCGACCAACGGCTACGCACAGGACCAGACCTTCAAGCCTTACAAGACCGAGCAGAAAGAAGTAGGCGTCAAGTGGAATGCGGGTACTTTCACCAATACGGTCAGCCTGTTCGAGATCACCAAGCCTGAACTGATCACGACGGGGACGTCACCTAACCTGGTCGCTTCCGATGACGGCGAATCGCGTGTGCGTGGTCTGGAGTGGAATACCTTCGGTCAAATCGTATCGACTGTCCGCGTGCTGGGAGGGATTTCTTACACCAAAGGCGAGTTGACCAAGACTGCAGGCGGCGTCAACGAGGGAAATGAGCTCTACGGCGTACCCCGCTGGCAGGGCAACCTGGGGGCTGAATGGGATACGCCGCTATCCGGCCTCAGTCTGAATACACGCGTCATCGCCACCTCCAAGCAGTATCTGAACAACGCCAATACCTATCAGATTCCGAGTTCGGAGCAGGTAGACCTGGGCGCCAGGTACGAAACCAAGGTGGCGGGGCGCAAGACGACCTTGCGCCTGAACATCAGCAACTTGTTTGACCGTCATTATTTCTCGGGCAGTTTTGCCGAGCCGCGCGCCACCCTTGCTCTGGGACGCACCGTGCAGTCTTCGGTCTCGGTGGATTTCTGATCCCGGGTTCCGTGTCGCGAAACTGATGCTGCTGTATGGCCTTGTCCTGGAAGCGCAAGCGCTTCCAGGACAAGGCTGCGCTGAGCTGCGACAGGCAGTTCTTTCCAGAGCAGCGGTTTTGTCTCGGTCCCAAACTTACTTGGTTGTTTTTGAATGAACACTTTCACGCTGATCGGGCTTCTGACATCCCTGTTGGGTAGCGCTACGATCTACCTGGCTTCCCCGAACCAGCGCTGGCTAGCTGTGCCCTGGCCGGCCCGAGCAGCTCGTCCGGCCGGCTTCCTCCTACTGCTTGCCGGGCTCATCGCTTTGTTGCAAGCCCTGCAGCCGGCCGCGGGAAGCTTTGTCTTCGTCCATTGGCTGATGTTGCTCTTCGTGCTCCTTCCCTACCTTGGGGCATTGCTGGATTCGCGCCGAAAAACTCGTTCATGAGCACGACAAAACCCAAGGCCATCGCCCCTGACTGGCTCTCCAAGACCCTGGCCGGCATGCTGCTGGGCTTCACGCTAGCTATCGGCTGTGCCGGTCTGTTTTCGTGGCTGGCGTCCGACATGGCCCTGTCCATCCGGGGGCAACTCGCCATGTGGATGACGGCCCCCATCTGGATGGGCATCCTTTCCGGCGTCTACTTCTTTCGCAGTGGCATGCGCGCCTGGGCCTGGCTGGCTGGCGCCAACCTGCTAGTTTTCGGCCTCCCGGCGGCCTCCCGTCTCATCTGACTCTCAAGGCTTCGCCATGCGCTCCGAGCTCATCCGCATCTACAAATCCGTGCACACCTGGACCGGCATAGTCGCCGGCATGGCACTGTTCGTTGCCTTCTATGCCGGGGCAATCACCATATTCAAGGAGCCGCTGGCGCGCTGGGCAGCGCCCCCATCCGCCATGCACGGTAGCGCCATCTCCCTGAATGAGGCGTCCGCTCTCATCGTTCGTACCCTGCGGGAGCAGCCAGCAGCAGCCAAGGATTTCAGGCTGAACCTTAAGGCCGCAGAACACCTGCCGCGGGGAATTTCCTGGCAAGTGCGCGAGCAAGGCGCCGACGACCATGACCATTCCTCCTCCCGTCACTACGTCGCCACGCTGGAGGCTGATAGCCGAGTACGTGCAGAGGAGGTGCATCCATCCGGACTCGCCGACTTCATCGACACGTTGCACCGTGTGGTCGGCCTGCCGGCCGATACCGACCCCAATCGCTGGGTCATGGGTATCATCGCAGCGCTCTATGCCATGGCGCTGGTCTCCGGGGTGATCGTGCTGCTGCCTTCACTGGTAAAAGACCTCTTCGCCCTGCGTGTGAGCAAAAACCTCAAGCGCATGTGGCTGGACGCACACAACGTGGTCGGTATCATCAGCCTGCCCTTCCACATCGTCATGGCGCTCACTGCCATCGTCTTCGCCTATCACGATGGTTTCTACGCCATTCAGGACAAGCTGATCCACGACGGCAAGTGGTCTGCCGCTGCGCAGGCACGAGGTAGCCCGGCAGCTCCAGCGACGCCGCGCGACCCGGCGGCGATGCTCCCGCCGGCCGATCTGCTGGCCAGCGCGCAAGCGCTTTCACCGAGTTTCGAGGTGGCCTCCCTGCAATACCTGAACGCCACAGGGCCACGCGCCACCGTACGGGTTTGGGGTCACGATCCCGCCGCCCATTCGCCACGCTTCGTCGGCGGTTTCGTTGCCGTCGATCCCTACAGCGGCAAGATCATGAATGCCGATTTTCTGCCTGGCCGCCAGAACCTGCCGAATGCCATCGTCGCCAGCTTCTTCGCCCTACACTTCGGCACCTATGGCGGCGCGCCGGTGCAGTGGATGTATTTCCTGCTCAGCCTGGCCGGCGCCTGGTTGTTCTATGGCGGCAACCTGCTCTGGGTGGAGACCCGCCGGATCAAGGCCGCCCGCGCCAGCGACTCAGTCGCTTCGCCGCCCGAACAGCGGCGTGACGTGCGCTGGATGGCTGCCGCCACCGTCGGCGTCTGCCTGGGCGCCGTTTGCGGCATCTCGCTGACCATCGTCGCCGCAAAATGGCTGCACGGCCGCGTCGAGGACCTCAACACCTGGCATCAGGGCATCTATTACGCCGTCTTCTTCAGCGCGCTGGTCTGGGCTTTCCAGCGCGGCGCAGCGCGTTCTGCCGTCCATCTGCTGTGGCTGGCTGCAGCCTTCACTTTTGCCATCCCGGCCACCAGCCTGCTTGCCTGGCTGCTACCTTCCCTCGGCATGTGGACCCACGGCAGCGCAGCGGCATTGGGCGTCGATGCAACCGCTCTGGCCGGCGGACTCAGCTTCGTCTGGCTGGCTCGCGCCACGATGCGACGCGTCATGCATGGCCCTGCTGACAGCATCTGGTCAATACGGCACGAAAAAATTTAGTCGGCAATGACGTCTGCTCACCTGTCCGGTTACTACTTCCTCAGCTTCGCCTTCATTGGCACGTTCGCCCCTTTCTTTTCCCTCTATTTGCATGGGATCGGCTCCAGTGCCCGCGAAATCGCAATCCTGATGGCCGTCATGCAGTCGATGCGACTATTCGGCCCCTACTTGTGGGGAAGCTGGACGGACAAAGGACTACCACTCAAGCGTGCCATCGCGCTGACAACACTGGGTAGCCTGTGCGGGCTGTCAGCCTTCACAATCGCCAGCAGTTTCAGCGGCATGTTTATCGCCATAGCCGCGCTGTCCCTGTTCTGGAGCGGCACACTACCATTACTTGAAACGCTGACATTCGCCTATATCGAGGATCGCGTCGTACACTACGGCCCGATCCGCACGTGGGGATCGCTGGGGTTCCTCGGCGCCGTCCTGGCTGTTGGCAAGCTACTTGATCTCTACTCGTTCACCATCGTGCCATGGGTCTGCGGGCTAATCCTCCTCAGCCTGTTACCGATCTCTTTGGTTCTGCCTGATGCGCTTCCCCGCAACAAATCACGCATGAGCGGGCACCTGCCAAATTTCAAAGCGGCTCTGTTTCAACCTACCGTGCTCTCCCTGTTGGGCGCCAGTTTTTTAATGGCAACCGCCCACGGTGCATTTAATGTTTTCTATTCGATTCACTTGTCAGAACACGGCTATGGCGGCCTCGAAATCAGCGCACTGTGGGCCTTGGGCGTTGCGGCCGAGATGCTGGTTTTCACGCAGATGCCGTACCTGAATCGCCTGTTTTCCCCGCGCACGCTGCTGATAACCTGCTTCGCTGCAGCAATCCTTCGCTTTGCTGTGATTGGCTGGTGCGTAGCCAGCATCTCCTTTTTGGCATTTGCCCAAATCCTGCACGCGCTGAGTTTTGGGGCACATCATGCGGTATCCGTGTCCTCCATCAACCGCTGCTTCACTGGCGGCAATCAGACCAAGGCACAGGCAATATATGCTTCCAGCCATGGCGGCGGAACCCTGCTTGGCAGCCTGACGAGCGGCGTTCTGTGGTCGGCTTTCGGAAGTGGCTGGACCTTCACCTCCAGCTCGTTGTTGGCCTTCGGTGGCATGATCATGATCATTATTTTCATACGCCAAGAATAATCTTGGCAGCGGCTGCTTGAGTCAGCTTAGCGCCCACCTAATTCTGCCCCACCCGCTCGCACTCCTGGCAATAGCCGTAGAGCGTCAGGCTGTGCTGAGCGAGGCGATAGCCGTTTTCCAGGGCGATCTCCCGCTGGCGCTCTTCTATCAGATCGTCATCAAATTCCTTCACTTGCCCGCACTTCAGGCAAACGATGTGGTCGTGATGAATGCCTTTGTTGATCTCATAGACGCTTTTGGTGCCATCGAAGACTTGCCGGGAAATCGCACCGACTTCGTCCAGTTGGGCGAGCACACGATAGACCGTGGCCAGTCCGATTTCATGGCCTTGCTCGCCCAGGAGCCGATAGATCTCCTCAGCACACAAATGGCTCCCGGCGTGCCCCCTGAACACTTCGAGAATCTTCATGCGCGGATGAGTTACCTTGAGCCCCAGTCGACGCAGTTCGCTCTCTGAATTCATTGTCTCTTCCATTGTTCAGCCCTTCTTTTCAATTCACGGCTTTTTGCCAAACTCGTTTACGGCACGCCCAAAACTGGTCACGCCAGCACTTTTTACAAACATGCACGGCTTCCCGGTTCGCTTGCACAGCTCCTTCACCCGCCAATAGGCGTTGTGACTGATACATCCGACCTGACAGATCACGATATCGGCTGCGGCTAGAACACCGTCGATACGATGCAGGCTCTCCTCCAATCCGCCATCGTGGTGCATGAAATGTCCGCCCGACTGCTCCACCACCTCACGGTACGAATTGACCGCCCCCGAGCGACCGCCGACACACAGGACACACTTGCCCGATAGCTGGTCCTCGGGCAGGGCTGCCAAAGCGTCATCCTCCCGCGTCAACGACTCGATTGTCTCCTCGGCATGCTTGGCAAAATCGCGCAATCGGCCGACCTCTCGCGACAGTTCTTCGGCTTGGAGCCGAGCCTCTTTGGCGCGGGCCTCAGTGTCGCTCAGGCGCTGGGCAAGCACCTGGCGTGTTTCAAGATCAGGCAAGGCATCGCGTAATACCGACTCCTTGGCGTAACAGAGCGCCCGAGCCCCTGTAGCCGCCAATTCCGCCCTGAGCTGAGCGATGGTCTGAACACTCTGGCTGGACTGGGCGGCCATTTTCCGGCGCAGCTCTTCAAGCTCGGCCTGGCTTGACTCCAGGCGTTGATATAAACCAACATTCTCTACCTTCAATGCCTTCATGGCATTCTGGTCAGCCCGATTGTGAGCCCCCAGTTGATGCTGGATCATATGGATATCTGCATAGATTTCCTGTTCCAGTTGGTCTGTACAGTCGGGATGCGTCCAGCACGCCCAAAGTGCAGCAGGAATATTTCTGCCTTCTTTGCAGGCAACTTTCCAGGCGAGGCGCAGGTCACTGTCCGTCTTGATCGATGCGAACTGGCGAATGGTCAACTGGTAGCGTTTTTCCAGGGTTTTCTGCAAGACATCGGCCAGGCGGCTTCTCTCCTCGCAGCAACCCACTGCCGTCGTATGCAGAAGAAAATCGGCTGCATCTTTGGGCAAATGCATGACCTTGTTCATCAGGCGTCGTAACTCGTCGCACTCGAAACAGACACCGATCACCGGACAATGGAATTTATGCGAAATCTCCCAGAGTTTGCGGCGCCGTGAACTGCTTGCCGTGCTCACCGACGGCTCAACGGGCAAGCTAAGCGCATCCAGGAATATCGAACGACCGCCACCAAAAACACCACCAGCGACGTGAAAGGGAAAGTCAGACATGGAGATTCTCCAAAACGGAATATCAGGAACAGACAATTGCGAGCTGTTCGAGCTTGTTCAGGCTAAGCTCCTCAGCCAGGGAGTCCCGCTCCCGTGACAGGCGCGAATACTCCGCATGCGCCGCCTCGATCGTCCGCTCCAGCGTCCACAAGCGATGCGCATCGCTGCTAAGCTGTTCGTTTTTCTCGCTGAGTTGCATCAGCTTGCAACCCAGCTCAACAATGGCCGCCCCGGATTCATAGCTGAAAATCTGCTGACGATAGCTCGCGCACAATACCGACAGTCGGCTCACCTCGTTGCTAAGCGCAGCAATTCGCCGGGTGCTTTCCAGGGCACTGCGCCGCAGCCGCGCACGACTCTCCCGCAAGGCTAGGCGCAGATCCCGAATTTCCTCATCCGAGCTCCGAAACTGCCCCCCATCAGTCGCTCTCCGATGGAGAGCAGCCTTACCCCCCTCGCCTTCGAGGGCCAAACGCTCCTTAAGCAGCGCAAGCATCACGACACTCCAGACCGGTTTCCAGACGGCGGCTGGCACGCTCACAAAGTGAGCGCACATCCTCGTCGAGGCCGTCAAATTCAGCCAATTGATCGAGCAATCGGATGGCGTGCCGGGCCGAATGCGCACAGCCGGTTTCCTGATGAATGAGCAATTGGCTCAGGACGCCGGCCCACAGGTTGTTGGTTGGCATGATGGCTCCCTTAAAAGCTGATCAACGCCAGCCAGAGCAATCCGGCAGCAATGGCAAGACTGGTGTAGAGACTGTCCGGCAAATACCGGGATACCGGTGAAATGAACCTGACCAGCCACGGAGAACTTGGGGAATGCGCTTGCTGGAACTGGATTTGCATGGTGCCTCCTGAACAAGGATTGTCGGGATGGCTGGCTACCGTAAGACGTTGGCTGGCGAGATATTGAGAACGATTCTCATCAAAAACAATGGCATTGTCAACAGAATGCGAATCATTATTATTTGATAATCTGGAGACTCACTTCGACAGTCGAGACAACTGGATAAATGGAGTCAGTGGCGCACACCACGTCAAACATCGCCATAGCGTGATAAGTCTTGCCAATCGTATTGCGAATCGTTATCATTAATATTTAATCGGGTTGCTCTGGGGCAACTTGTAAATATTTTTCGCCAGCCACCTAGCTCTGCAAGGCAGCCAGCCAATTGATTCATTCACTTGCTGGAGGTCTTGCATGCACAGTCCTTTCACCCGCACGAAGATGCGGGTCATTCCTTTTGTTTTGCTGTCGGTTTTCGCTGCGCCCGCAGCTATCGCTGACGCCGAGCTGCGCGATACCGTCGTCACGGCCAACCGCCACGAAACGGCTATCGACCAACTGAGCGCGACAGTAACCAGCGTCAGCCGGCGCGAAATCGATCGTCGCTTGCCGGTGGATGACGCCGATCTTTTCCGTGATGAGCCGGATATCACGATGGCGCGCGACATGCGCCGCCACGGGGCAACGCGGATCAACATCCGCGGCATCGAGGACAACCGGGTCGTGCAAATGGTGGACGGGGTTCGCCTGCCCGATTACTTCAACGGCGGCGGCCCAACCAATTACACGATGAACGCCCCTTCCGGCCCGATGCTCGACTTCCTGAAGCAGGTCGAGATCGTCCGCGGCCCGGCGTCCAGCCTCTACGGTTCGGACGCCATCGGCGGCGTGGTCGGCTACCTGACACTCAATCCGGAAGACATCGCCAAGGGCGACAAGACCTATGGGGTCCGGGTCCGCGGCGGCTATTTCGGCGCCAGCGACACGCTGTCCAGCAGTGTGATCGGCGCCCTGCGCAGCGAACGTTTCGATGTCCTGCTCGGCTACGCCCAGGCAAATGGCAGCGAAACGAAAAACCAGGGCAGCAACAGCAGCTACGGCCAGACCCGCAGTACGGCCAACCCGGCCGAAACGGAAGATCGTGGCCTGCTCGCCAAGCTGGTTTTCCGCCCCGCCACCGGCCACAAGCTGACGGCCAGCCTGGAAGGGCGTGAGCAGAATGCCCAGACCACCATCATGCGCATGCCGGCCTCGCTCTCCCGAGTGACGGCAATGAGTGGCGACGACGAAAGCAAGCGCACCCGCTTCGGCCTCGAATACGAACACAAGGACGGCCTGTTCTACGACCGCCTGCTTGCCCGCGCCTATCACCAGGACTCCGAGACGAACAACGGCAATTACCAGACCCGTAGCAACGCCCGCTACTCGGCGGCCACCGGTTGCTCGGCATCGAGCAGTGCAGCGCCTCAGGCGACCTGCCAGATTGAACAACTGTTTAATTTCGAACAACAGACCACCGGTGTCGGCCTGCAACTGGAATCGATGTTCCAGTTGGGCGGTGCCAGCAACCTGCTGACCTACGGCGTCGACGTCATGCGCCAGCGCGTCGAAACCAAGCGTGACGGCCGGGTGCTGAACGTCAATACGGGTGCCGTCACCTATGGTCTGGCCGGCGAGACCTATCCGCTGCGCGATTTCGCCAACGGCGTGACCGACACGCTGGGCCTCTATGTGCAGGACGAGATCTCGCTGTTTGCCAATCGCCTGTCCCTGACCCCGGGCCTGCGCTACGACCAAACCCGCCTGAAGCCGGATGTCGACGCCCTGGCGCAGCAAGTGCTGAACATCATCAACCGCCAGGCCGTCGACAAGGAGTTCAGCCACGTCTCGCCCAAGCTGGGCGGCCAATGGCGCTTCAACGAAGAACTGAGCCTGTTCGGCCAGATCGCCAGCGGCTTCCGCGCCCCGAACTACAACGAGGTCAACGGTGCCTTCCGCAATTCGGCGCAGATCTACGCCTCGTCGCCGAACCCCGACCTCAAGGCTGAAACCAGCCTGGGTGTCGAGATCGGCCTGCGCGCCAACGTCGGCAACGTACGCGCCCAGCTGACCGCCTACGACAACCGTTACAAGGACTTCATCGACAACGTGAGGCTGAACTGCCCGAGCGACCCGAACTGCATCAGCATCGGCGGCACCAACTACACCACCTACATGTACCGCAACCTGTCGAACGTCCGCATCTATGGCGCCGAATCGCGGGCCAGCTGGGCCTTTGCCCGCAACTGGCGGGTCGATGGTGCGATTGCCTATGCCCATGGCGAAAACACCGACACCGGCGTCGCCATCAACACCGTCGAGCCGCTGCGCATCAACTTGGGCCTGGCCTACGACGTCGGCCAGTGGGGTGGCGAATGGCGCCTGCGTGCCGCAAAGGGTAAAAACCGAATCGACGAAACGGGCGGCACCTGGTTCCGCACCCCGGGCTACGGCGTGAACGACCTGGCCGCCTGGTTCCGGCCGACCGCCAATACGCGTGTGGTTGTCGCAGTCAACAACGTCTTCGACCAGAAATACTGGTATTGGGCCGACATCCGCCAGGCCGACACCAGCCTGACCGGCGTCGATTTCTATACCCAGCCGGGACGCAACTTCCGCGTCTCCTTCCAGGCCGACTTTTGACCCCCTCGCGCCGGCGGCCCCGGGATAGGGTCGTCGGCGCATTTTTTGGAGAGTGCCATGTCAGCCCGTCTGCCCGATCCCTCGGCCCTGCTCGCTTCACTGCTCAACCTGATGACCCGCTTCTCCTGCCTCGGCTGTCCGCAGCAGGCGGCACTCATCCGCAAGGAACTGGCCCTGCTGCAGGCCTACCCGGACGACCAACTGGCGCCGCTGATCAAGCAGGTCGGCCAGCGACTGGAAAGCGAATGGTCGCAACTGCACCTGGCCATCTCCGACGATCCCTACCCTGCCACCGTCGAGGCTCGCGCCTTGCATTGACCGCCAGCGCAAGCCAGCCGGATTTCCGCCAGCCATGATCCATTCCCCTTCCCTCCCTTTCCAGATCCGCCCCTTCCAGGCCGACGACGCCAGCGAATTTGCAACCGCGGTGCGCGACTCGGTCCGCTCGCTGAGCGATTGGCTGGATTGGCCACAAGAACACTACACGCCGGACGAAGCCAGGGCCTGGTTTGCCGCCTGCGATCAGGCAAGGCAAGCCGGCACGGCAGACGAATATGGTCTTTTCGAGCACGGCAGCGGCCTGCTGCTGGGCGGTGCCGGCATTCACCAAATCGACACTTCGCATCGTTGCGGCGCCCTTGGCTTCTGGGTGCGGCGTACCCAACAGTGGCGCGGCATTGCCACCCGGGCGGCGCAACTTCTTTCCCGGCAGGCGTTTTCCAGCCTCGGCCTGCAGCGTGTCGAGTTGGTCATTGCCGAACAGAACATCGCCAGCCGTCGGGTCGCCGAAAAACTGGGCGCCCGCTTCGAAGGCATGGCCGCCAACCGGCTGTGCATTCACGGCCGCCAGCATGCGGCCGCCATCTACTCCCTGATCCCGCACGAAGGCGCCACCGCCCCATGACCATCACTCGTTTCGCCTGTCTGCTTGGCGCCCTCTGTCTCTGGCAAAGCGCCCTTGCCGAAAATATCCTGATCATTGCCACCTCGCCTGTCCCGCCCGGCAAGTTCAAAGCCGTTTCCGAGATTGGCCAGAAATTCGGGCTAACCGTCGAAGCCCATTTCGCCGAGCGCCTGCCGGCCGACAAGGCGGCCAGGATTCTGGAAAACCGCGACTTCATCGTCTTCGATGCCGCCCGCAGCCACATGCAGGATGCCGTCAAGGGCAAGCTGGGCAAGACGCTGGAAGGCCTGAAGACGCCGCACCTGTGGATGAAGGACGACGGCCCGGCCGGCAATGGCCTGTCCAAGGAGCTGGCCGCCAGACTGCACGCCTATTACACCAATGGCGGGCGCAGCAATTACGAAGGCTTCTTCGCCACCCTGGCCGCCCAGTTGCGCGGCCAGCCGCAGCCCAAGCTGGCCGCGCCCTTCGTCTTCCCCGACGATGCGATCTACCACCCCAAGGCGCCGAACCGCGTCTTCGCGACGCCGGCCGAGTATTTCAAATGGCGCGGCATCGCCCTCGACAAGCGGCCGCCGACCATCGCCATCGCTTTCCACCAGATCTACATCGGTGCCGAGCAAACCGCCTTCATCGACGACCTGGTCGCCCGCATCGAAGCTGGCGGCGCCATCGCGCTGCCCTACTACGCCGGCGTCCTCGGCCCGCACAAAAAGATGCTGACCGTCGACGGCAAGCCGATTGCCGACGCGGTGATCAACACCCAGATCGTTCTCGACCCCGAGGGCCGGCGCAAGGAACTGGCCGAACTCGGCATCCCGGTCACCCACGCGCTGGCCTACCGCAAGGGTGACGAAGCCGCCTGGCGCGCCGACCCGCAGGGCGTGCCGCTGATCGACGTGCCCTTCTACCTGGCCCAGGGCGAATACGCCGGCATCGTCGATGCCATCGTCGCCAGCACCAGCGACAAGGCAAGCGGTGAGGTCGTGCCGCTGCCGGAACAGACGGCCGCCGTGGTCAATAAGGCGCTCAAGCTGGTGCGCCTGCAGCGACTGCCGAATGCTGAGAAGAAGGTGGCGATGCTGTTCTGGAACTACCCGCCGGGCGAAAAGAACATGTCGGCCTCGTTCATGAACCTGCCGCGCAGTTTTGAAACCACGCTCAAGGCCCTGCGCGATGCCGGCTACGACACCCACGGCGAAACCGAAGAAAGCCTGATCAAGAGCCTGCAACGCCTGCTCGCCCCCTTCTATCGCGATGGCGAACTGGCCGGCCTGTTGCGCGACGGCCTGGCCGAGCGCCTGCCGGTCGCCACCTACAAGGCCTGGCTGCAGCGCCAGCCGTCGGCCGTCCAGGACGAACTGCGCGAGCGCTGGGGCGATCCGGAAAAGTCGGCCATGGTCATGGTCGACCGCGGCGAAGCGGTCTTCGTCATGCCGCGCCTGGCCGTCGGCAAGGTCATTTTCAGCCCGCAGGCGCCGCGCGGCGAACGCTGGGAAGACAAGGAAAAGGCCCTCTACCACTCAACCAAGGCAGCACCTTCGCACTTCTACCTCGCCCATTACCTGTGGCTGCGCGAGCAGTTCAAGGCCGACGCGCTGGTGCACTACGGCACACATGGCTCGCAGGAATGGCTGCCCGGCAAGGAACGTGGCCTGGCCGTCACCGACTACCCGCTGCTCGCCGTCGGCGACGTGCCGGTGGTCTATCCCTACATCGTCGACAACATCGGCGAAGCCTTGCAGGCCAAGCGGCGCGGCCGGGCGGTGATCGTCACCCACCAGACACCACCGTTCGCGCCGGCCGGGTTGCACGAATCGCTGACCATCATCCACGACCTGCTGCACCAGTGGCTGGCGCAGGACGATGGTGCGGTCAAGGACAAGCTTGCGGTGGACCTGAAAAAACGGGTCAAAAAGGAAAGAATCGAACGCGACATGGGCTGGAACGATGCCCGCATCGACAAGGATTTCCGCGCCTTCATCGACGAACTGCACAACCACCTGCACGAGTTGGCGCAGACGGCCCAGCCGCTCGGCCTGCACACCTTCGGCACGCCGCCGCAGGACAAGCACCGACTGGGCACGGTACTGCTGATGCTCGGCAAGGGCTTCCACGAAACCGCCGCCCGCATCATGGGCGTCAAGGAAGACGACCTAGACGAAATCTTCGTCGGCGACTACACCCAGCTGACCAGCACCCCGCCGTTCAGGATGCTGGCCGATGCGCTGGCCGGCAAGACTGCCTTGCCCGCTGACAAGGCCCTGGCCGAAAAGCTGGAACAAGGCCGCCGCTGGTACGCCGACCTCGGCGCCCAGGGCGAAATCGCCGGCCTGCTCTCGGCCCTCGCCGGCCAGCATCGGCCGACCTCCTACGGCGGCGACCCGATCAAGAACCCGGACGCCCTGCCCACCGGCCGCAACCTCTACGGCTTCGACCCCTCGCGGGTGCCAACCAAGCAGGCCTGGGAAGCCGGCAAGGAAGCCGCCGACGCGCTGATCGCCGCGCAGACGGCCAAGGCCGGCCGCGCCCCGAAGAAGCTGGCCTTCTCGCTGTGGTCGGTCGAAACCATGCGCCACCAGGGCATCCTCGAAGCGCAGGCGCTGTGGACGATGGGCGTCGAACCGGTGTGGGACGCCGGCGGGCGGGTCATCGACGTCAAGCTGGTGCCGCGCGAGCAACTCAAGCGCCCCCGCGTCGACGTCGTGCTCTCGGCCACCGGCCTCTACCGCGACCACTTCCCGAACGCCATGAAGCAACTGGCTAAAGCCGTGCAACTCGCCGCCCGTGCCAATGAAGCCGACAACCCGCTGTACGCCAACAGCCGGGCCATCGCCGAACGCCTGGTCGCTCAGGGCATCCCGGAAAAGGCAGCGCAGAAAGCGGCCGAGACACGCATTTTCTCGTCCGAATCCGGCCGCTACGGCACCGGCCTGGACGATGCGGCGCTGGCCACCGATACGTGGAAAAGCCGTGGAGAAGCGGACAAGAAACTGGCCAACCTCTACCTCTCCAAGATGCAGTTCGCCTACGGCGCCGACGAGGCCGACTGGGGCTCTAAGGGCATCGCTGGCGTCGAGGGCAAGACCGCCCGCCTCAACCTCTACGCCGAACACCTGAAGGGTACCGAGGGCGCCGTGCTGGCGCGCACCTCCAACCTCTACGGCATGCTGACCACCGACGACCCATTCCAGTACCTCGGCGGCATCGGCGCGGCGGTGCGGGCGCTCGACGGCAAGGCACCGGAGCTCTACATCTCCAACCTGCGCAACAGCGGCAGCGACGGCAAGGGCGGCAAGATCGAAGGCGCCGACCAGTTCCTGGCCAAGGAACTGGCCACCCGCAACTTCCACCCCGGCTACATCCAGGGCCTGATGGCCGAAGGTTATGCCGGCACGCTGCAGGTACTCGACGGCATCAACAACTTCACCGGCTGGACCACGGTATCGCGCGAAATCGTGCGCGACGACCAATGGCAGGAATTCGTCGACGTCTACGTCCGCGACAAGCACAAGCTGGGGCTGAAAGACTGGTTCGAGAAGAACAACCCGCACGCGCTGGCCCAGAGCATCGAAAAAATGCTCGAAATGGCCCGCCACGGCTACTGGCAGGCCGATGCGAAAACCGTGGCCGAGTTGAAGCAGCGCTACCGCGAACTGGCCAAACGCTACGACGTGAAGAGCGACAACGCCGCTTTCGAGAAATTCGCGGCCGAAGGCTTCGGCCTGGTGGCGCCGCTGCCCACGCCGGCGCCTTCGCCGACCCGGCCGCAAAGCGCCGCCGATCTGGTCGCCCCGCCCCCGCCACCGGCCCCGCCGCAAATCACCGGCATGAAGCTGGAGAAAGTCGACAACCGTCCGCCGGAAATGCCGCCACTGGCGCTGGCCGGCAGCGGGCTGTTGCTGCTCGCCACTTTCGGCGGCGCGGTGACCACCGTTCGTCGACAACGGAGGGCGGCATGATGGCGGCGGTGGATTGTTCGTCACCCCCGCGCCCCGCCGGGACTTCCTCTGGTGGCAAGCGGGCACCCGGTTTTCTGGCACTGGATTCCCGACTGCGTGGGAATGACGGAGCCGGCGGGGATCGGCCCATCTCGCCCCGCGACCTGCATCCGGTTTTTGCCATGATATCCGTGGCTTTTGCCACGCTGGCCCATGCCGAGCAGCCAACCACGCTCCAGGAAGTCACCGTCACGGCAACCAGTCAGGCGGAGGGCGAACGACAGGCCGCCGTGACCCAGAAGACAGTGATCGACCGCCAGGAAATCGAAGCCCTGGGCGGGCTGACCGTCGGTGAGGTGATCCGCAAGTTGCCCGGCATCGAGGCCGGCGCCCATAGCGGCGATGGCGGCCCGAGCGCCAACGCGCGCGGCATGGGGCGCGACTCGGTGCAATTCCTGGTCGATGGCGAGCGCCCCTCGGCCAATGCCCGCTACGCGCTAACCACCGTCGGTCGCCTGCCCTCGGGCGAACTGGAACGCGTCGAGATTCTGCGCGGCGCCTCGGCCGAGCACGGTGGCGGCGCACCGGTCACCGTCAACCTGATCATGCGCAAGGCCCGGCCGACCACTTCTACTGCGCTCAAGGCCGCCGTCGGCGTGCGCGGCGACGAGCCGAACGGCCAGTTCACGCTGAGCCAAGGCGGCGGCGACAAGGCGTTTTCGTGGATATTGCCGCTGACCATCAACCACCACGGCATGCCGCTGGAAAAGACCACCAGCCGCCAGCAGGCGAGCGGCGGTACGCGCAACCTGTGGCAGGAAGAAAAGGAAAGCAGCCCGTACACGCTGGACGAATTCATCGTTTCGCCCCGCCTGACGTGGCGCGGCAATGAGGGCAGCCTATCGCTGTGGCCCAGCCTCTATCACAACCAGGGCGAGCGCAGCAGCGAAACCACCCGCTCGGCCTATGCCAATCCGGGCGCCGGCACCGGGCTGGCCGCAGACGGCAGCCGCCGCGAGCGCGAGGAAAGCCTGCTGACGATTGCCCGCCTGCGCGCCGAAGGCGAGCGCAAGACAAACCTCGGCAAGCTTTCCGGCCGCGTTGCCGTGATGGGCGCCCGCCGCGAGCAGGACACCGACCGGACCTGGATCGACGCCGGCGGCAACCGGACGAACGGCCGCGAGGAAATCAGCCGTGACGAGCGGGAATATTCCTCCGCCCTGCGCCTCGACCGCCCGGCTGGCGACGGCCTGCTCTCCGCCGGTATCGAACAAAGCTGGCACCGGCGCGAGGAAAGCCAGCGCGCCACCGGCGCCACGCTCTACAGCGGCGACTACGATGCCCGCGCCCGGCAATGGACCGGCTGGATGCAGCACGAATGGCCGCTGGCCAAGGTGCTGACGCTGACCTATGGCCTGCGCGGCGAGCACGTCGTACTCGAAGCCGAAGGTCGCCGGCAAAGCGCCAGCCAGTTGGCCCCCTCGCTGGCCGGACGCTTCGAATTCGCCCCCGACCTGATCCTGCGCTCCTCGCTGGGCGCCGGCCTGAAGGCACCGAAACTGGAGGAAATATCCGGCCTCACCGTGCGCGGCGCCGGCTTCAACAGCCCGCTCGAAGCCGACCGTGGCGGCAACGCCAATCTGAAAGCCGAGCGCAATCTCAACTGGGAACTGGCGCTCGACAAGCATCTGCCGAACGAGGCCGGCACGCTGGGCGCCAATATCTATGTGCGCCGCACCGAGGATTTCATCGAACGGCGCACCGCCCTCGAAGGCACCCGCTGGGTCGACCGCCCCTACAACGAAGGCACGGCCCGCCACTGGGGCCTGGAGTTCGACGCCAAGCTGAAGGGCGATGCCTTCGGCTGGAAGGGCGCCGCCCTCCGCAGCCATCTGACACTACCCAAGGCGCGGGTGGAAGACGAGCGCCTCGGCATCACCCGCGACGCCCGCGACCTGCCGCGCTACCAGTGGAGCCTCGGCCTCGACCAGGCACTGCCCTTGTGGCAGGCCAGCGCCGGCTTCCAGCTCAACCAGTACGGCCCGACGCAAACCGACATCCCCGGCGAACTGGCCACCCGCCAGAAGGCCCGCACCCTGCTCGACCTCTACATCGCCCGCCGCCTGACGCCGCAGCTCAACCTGCGCCTGGAAGCGCAGAACGTGCTCGGCACCGATACCCGTCGCCTGGCCAGCGCCTGGGCCGGCAGCGACAGCTGGTCGCTGGCCTCCGGCGAGCGCGGCCAGCGTAGCTTGCTGTTGTCATTGGAGGGAAAATGGTAATCCCTCCCCCCAACCCAAGCCCCAAGCACCCCATGCCTCAAGCACATACCTTAGAAACCGTGGCGCCGACGCGCGACAACGATGATCGCCTGAGCCGCCTGCTGATCGTATCGGCCCTTTCCGTCCTGAGCATGGCCGGCATCGTTTTCTTGGTGTCGGACATCGTTGAATTGTTCCAGGTACTGGCTATCGAATCGGGAGTTCGAAACCTATGAACCGCCTTCTCGCCATCCTTCTGCTCTCTGCCGGCAGCAGCCTGACAGCCGCCGCAGAAAGCCCGGCCAGCCACAGCCTGGAACTGGCCTGCACCGACCTGCAACGCGCCCAGGATCATGCCCGCGCCTTTCTGGCACTGGTCGACAGCGGCCTTTACGAAGCAGCCTGGGAAAGCGGCACCTCCCATTACCGAAGCCAGCAGAAGAAAGACGAGTGGCTGAAAATGGCCAAGGACATGCTACAGCCGGCCGGCAAGCCGGCAAGGCGTGATCTGCAGGCATTTCGCCAGGCACAGGCAGCGGCGCCGCACGAGGCCAGCCGCGTCGCCACTTTCGATTATTTCATCACGCAGGCCGACGGCTCCCGCCACGCCGAGCGGCTGACGGTCGGCGCCTTGCCCGCCGAGGAATGCGGCGTGGTGCGCTATCAGGTCGATATCCGGCGCATGGCGCTGACCCGGATACTCGATGGCTTCATCGGCAATCTCAACAAGGCCGGTGGGCGTCTCGACTACAGCACGGACAGCCTGGTCGAAATCGAACGGGTGCTGATGGAGCACGCCCCCGGCGGCGAGCCTCGCGCCAAGCAGACCAAGGGGGCTGATTACCGGGCCTTCGTGCATTTCCTCGGCCAATACGTCGGCGAGGTATTGGTTCGCCATCATGGCGGCCAGTGGAGCCATACCCCAAGCCCCATCAACAAAGTACCACCACTGATCCTGATGCCCGGCGGGCGCCGCATCGATCCCCACCAGATGGTTGCCGATTACGCCCGGCAGCCGGCCATCGGCACCCTGCGCCAGGCGCTTGAGCGCGAACTGGCCGCTGCCGCCCCTCAACCCTGAATTCCTTTTTTTTCAACCGGAGACTCCATGCAAGCCAACCTGATCGAACTGTCGATGTACCAGATATCCCAGCTCTTCCTGATTCCGACCCTGGCTCTGATTGCCGCCCTCTTCCTCTACGCCTTCTGGGTGCTCGGCGAATTCGTCCTGCTCGCTTTCTACCGGCGCCAGGGCAAGGGGCGGCCGCTGGTCTCGCATTTCCGCCGCGACTCCACACTCAGCGCCGACGAACTCGATGTGATCGCCCACAAGCAGCTGGAAACCCCGCGCATCGCCAGCCGGGTAACGCCGATGCTCGGCCTGGTCGCCACCATGATCCCCATGGGCCCGGCGCTCAAATCGCTCTCCGACGGCAACCTGGCCAAGGTTTCCGACAACCTGACCATCGCCTTCTCGGCCGTCATCCTGGCGCTGATCGCCGCCTCCATCACCTACTGGGTGGTCAATGTCCGTCGCCGCTGGCTGGCCGAGGAAATGCTCGAAATCGAAGCCTTGCGCGGGGCGCAAGCATGAGCCTGAAGCTGCTGCACGAACCGGAAACCGAGGACCCGATCCTGTCGGTGGTCAATCTGATCGACATCTTCCTCGTCATCATCGCCGCGCTGCTCATCACCGTGGCGCAAAACCCGCTGATCAACCCGTTCAACAAGCAGGACGTGACGGTCATTACCGACCCCGGCAAGCCGACCATGGAAGTGACCATCAAGAAGGGCGAGAAGATCGAGCACTACAAGGCCAACGGCAACATCGGCAGCGGCGACGGCGAAAAGGCCGGCGTCGCCTACCGCATGAAGGACGGCTCGATGGTCTACGTCCCGGAAGGCAAGGAGTAAGCCATGAGCGACAGCTGCGAAACCGATCCCATGCCCAGCGCCCTGCGCCTGGCCGCCATCGTCACCCTGCTCTCGGCCTCGGCCCTGCGCGGTCCGACGGTCGCCAAGACCGCCGCCCTGCGTACCCACCTGTGCGCTGCGCTCGCCGACGAGACGCTGGCGCCGCAACTGCGCGATGCCCTCGAACAATCCCTGGCCGGCTGGCGGGCCGTGGACTGCCACCCGGACTCGGTCAGCGTCCCGCTCTGCCCGCTGACCGCACCCGGCCAGTCTTTGCACTAAGGAGACGCTGAAATATTCGTCATCCCCGCGAAAGCGGGGACCCAGTTCGTTGATTTTTCTGGATTCCCGCCTACGCGGGAATGACATTCCCGAATAAATCAGCAGCTACCTAACCCGTTTTCACATACCAAGGAGAACCCAATGTCCCGTTACACCGGCCCCCGCCTCAAAGTCCTGCGCGCCCTCGGCGTCGATCTACCCGGCCTGTCCCGAAAATCCATGCAGGAACGTGCCCAGCCACCCGGCCAGCATGGCGCCAAGAAGAATGCCGGCCGCAAGTCCGAGTTCGGCCTGCAACTGATGGAAAAGCAGAAGCTGCGCTACAACTACGGCCTGACCGAACGGCAACTACGCCGCGTGGTGACCGACGCCAAGAAGGATAGAGGCGCCACCGGCGACAAACTGGTCGAACTGCTCGAACGCCGCCTCGACAACCTCGTCTTCCGTGCCGGCTTCGCGCCGACCATCCCGGCTGCGCGCCAGCTGGTCAGCCATGGAAAATTCCAGTTGAACGGCAAGCGCGTGACCATTCCGTCTATCCGCATCCGCATTGGCGACAGCTTTGGCCCTTCCGACGAGGGCAAGAAAATCGACCTCGTCCGCGCCACGCTTGAAGCGCCAGCACTGGATCGTCCGGAATGGATCGCCTACGACCCAGCGACGCAAACGGCCCGCCTGAGCCACTTGCCCGATGGCGACTCAGCCCCCTTCCCGCTCGACCTCCAGCGCGTGGTCGAGTACTACGCCACGCGCATGTAATGCGCCTCGCTCTCCCGCTGCTGGCCACACTTGTCGCGACGCCGTGTTTCGCCGCCGAGGCCCCTGAAAAGGAAAAAACCCTGGGCGAAGTGGTCGTTGGCCAGCAACGGGAAAGCTCAGCGAAGCGCCCCTTCCTGCGCGACCAGGTGGCCCCGGTCGAAAGTTGCACCGTCGAGGAATTCACCAAATCCGGCGCCACCAACATCAACGAGGCACTCGACAAGCGGCCGGGCGTCGCCGTCCAGGTCGAATGCTCGATCTGCAACGCCCGTTTCATTTCGCTGAACAACCTGCCCGGCCGCTACACGACCCTGCTGATCGATGGTGTGTCGCTGTTCTCCGCCGTTTCACAAGCCTACGGCCTCGATTCGGTCGGCCTGCGCGGCCTGGAGCGCATCGACCTGATGCGCGGCGCCGGCGCCTCCGGCCTGGCGCCGGATGCGCTGGCCGGCACGGTCAACATGGTGACTCGTCGCCCGGTCAAAGACGAAGCGATGATCGAGATGGCCGTTGGCCAGTACGGCAGCCGCCGGCTCGATGCCCAAGTCGCCGCCGCCGGCAAGGCCGGGGCCATCACCGCCAACATCCACACCAACAACCATGACTCGGTCGATGGCGACGGCAATGGCGTTTCCGAATACACCGGCTACAGCCGCAAGCTGGGTGGCATCGGCTTCTTCGTCGACGATATCGGCGGTTTCAAGCTCAAGGGCCGGATCGACGCCGTCGACGAGAAGCGCAACGGCGGCGCCATCGGCAACGATTACGACGCGATCAAGACCAGCCGCAGCGGCAATCCCTTCGATTTTTCCAAGGGTGCCCATGCCTCGCCCTATGTTGACGGTTGGGTCAATCCGACCGACGGCAGCAAGGTCAGCTACACCGACGGCCGCACCGGGCTGTCTGAAATCATTTTCACCCAGCGTCAATCGGCCTATATCACCGGTGAAAAGCGCCTTGGCGAAGCGGTCCTCAATGTCGCCACCGGCTATGCCCATCACGATCAGGATTCCTTCTACGAAGGCAACGTTTACCAGGCCAAGCAGAACCAGGGCTACCTGATGGGCAGCCTCAAGGCGCCGCTCGCCGGCGGCATCTGGACGGCACTGGCCGACTGGCGCTACGAAGACCTGCGTTCGAAGGCCGAACTACCCGACGGCACGCCAGCCAACGGCCTCGATAGCTACACCTTCCGCACGCCCGGCCTTGGCCTGGCCGCCAACTACGCCTTCCTTGACGACCTGTTGGAAGTCGGCGCCAACCTGCGCTGGGAAAATCACAACGTTTATGGCGAACAACTGGCGCCTCGCCTCAACCTGCTCTGGCGCCACAACGGACACGCCAACAGCCGGCTCTCTGCCGGCCAGGGCTACCGCGCCCCGACCAGCTATTTCGAGCAGGACCACGGCATCCTCAAAACGCTGGTTGTCCGCAACGCCACCGACGGCGTCGAGGAATCCAAGAACCTGATGTACACCTTCGACTATCAGGACGGCGACTGGAAATTCCTCGGCAACGCCCATTACACCAAGCTCGACAACTTGGCCTGGCTAGACATCGGCGCGACGGAATCGGTGCTGCGCAGCGCCAGCGAGTCGGTCAAGGTCAAGGGCTTCGACATGCAGTTGGGCTATCAGGTAAGCAAATCGCTGGCCGCCAGCATCGGACTTGAAACCGCGCGCTACGATTTCCCGGTCGGCACCCTCGCCTTCGCCCGCCCGGAGCGTCGCGTCTTTCTCTCGGCCGACTGGGAGAGCGGTAGCTGGAACGTCTTCGTGCGCGCCACCTGGACCGGCTCGCAGAATCTGGCCAAGTTCTACTACCGCGACGAACAACACTACAACTTCGACGGCAGCGCCAAACCCGACAAGAGCCCGACCTTCTGGACCATCGACACCCGCATCCAGTACGCCATCGACAAACGTTGGGCCGTCTTCGCCGGGGCCGACAACCTGTTCGATTACAAGCAGAGCGACCACGACGGCATGTTGTGGATCAACGCCGCCGGCACGGTCGACGTCACCCATATCTGGGGACCGAACCGTGGGCGGTTCGTCTACGGCGGGCTCAGGTTCGAACTGTAATCCCTGGAATTTTTACCCGCAGGACGAAGACGGCCGGTAAACGCAACTGAAAATAGCGCGGATTATCGAACTACCCTACGACCATCCAGATAAATCCTTGAAAGTGAGCACCGGTATCCGTGAGTGGGGCATTGTCCTCCGGAGCAATCCCGTTAGCCTGGTATGCACTGGCACCACCTGGGACTTGTGAACCAGAAAAAAGAGATAGTCTGGACTTTGGCAGTCGCTTGGATTGGCTGCTTGTGCGTGATCACACCCTGATCGCACTGGATGTAATCAATCGATTCAGCAGTAGTTAGGTTGGTATCCCAAGGGAGTAACAAAACGCCGAAATAACCGACCCAGAAAGCAAAAAGCCATCCCGGAGGATGGCTAAGTGCTTTTTCTTTGCAGTTTTTGGTCGGAGTGACAGGATTCGAACTTGCGACCCCTGCGTCCCGAACGCAGTGCTCTACCAGGCTGAGCTACACTCCGACGACCGTTGAGATGACTAGTGATTCCTCTCAACTGCAAAGAGCGTCAATTGTAGCAGAGCTTTCTTGTAATTTGAATCCCCCAGACACTGAATTGATGATTTCGCCAACTCAGCCTCTTGAATTGCACGGCTCCTTGCGTGATCCAGCGCGCCACTACTGCGAATCGCCTCAAGCACCAACGGAAAATCATCACGACCACCTTCTTCGATAGCCTTGCGGACGCATGCTGCCTGCTCGGGTGTGCCATGCTGCATCACGTAGATCAGCGGCAGGGTCGGCTTTCCCTCGGCTAGGTCGTCACCAAGATGCTTGCCGGTATCGGCCTCTTGGCCAGAATAATCGAGAACATCGTCGATCAACTGGAAGGCCGTGCCGAGATGCATGCCGTAGGCCGTCAGCGCCTTCTCAACTTCCGGCGTCGCCTGGCCAAGAATTGCGCCAAGCTGGGCTGCCGCCTCGAACAGCTTGGCTGTCTTGTAGTGGATGACTTGCATGTAGCGCGCTTCATCGACATCGGCATCGTGGCAGTTCATCAACTGAAGAACCTCACCCTCTGCGATGACATTGGTCGCATCGGAGAGGACCTGCATCACCCGCATGTTGTCGACCGCGACCATCATCTGGAAAGCGCGTGAATACAGGAAGTCACCGACCAGAACGCTGGCGGCATTGCCGAACATGGCGTTGGCCGTATTGCGTCCGCGACGTAATGCGGACTCATCCACAACGTCATCATGCAACAGGGTGGCCGTATGAATGAACTCGACGACTGCCGCCATTTCATGATGCCGAGTCCCCTGGTAATCCAGGGCGCCGGCCGCCAGCAGGACCAGCGCCGGGCGCATCCGTTTGCCGCCGCTGCTGATGATGTATTCGGCCACCTGCCGGACCAGCACCACGTCGGAGTAAAGACGGTCGCGGATGACCGCATCGACGGCCTTCATGTCGGGCCCGATCAGGGCATAGAGCTGTTCCAGAGTCACGGCAGGTAATTCCTTGAAGAAGCGCGGAATCTTAGGGGGCTGACGGTGCCCAGTCAAGGCCGAAGGATCAAGGATACACTCCGTTGCACCTGCAGTTTGTTAAACTCCTCTGATTAAATAAAAACCATCGGGAGAGGGCATGGAGATTCGTTCATTTGTTGCACCAGTCATCCAGGATCGAGAGGCACTGGAGGAGTTTGCTGATGCGCTGAACGACCGTGCTCCAGAGATTGAGCGTGATGTTGCACGGCTCAAGGAAACACCGCTGGACAAGGAGATCACGGCTAGCCTTTTCCGAGCCGTCCACAACATCAAAGGCGACTCTTCGCTCTGCAAGTTCGACCTCGGCGTTGCCATCGCCCACCCGATCGAAACGATGATGGGGCGCTTCCGGGAAGGGGAGATTCCATTTTCTGATCTACTGGCCGAACTGGTATTACTCGCCGTCGACCGATTGGAACTGGCCACGGATGCCCTGTTGGCCAATAAGCCGTTGGAAAATCTCCGTCTGCAAATCCTCGTTCAAGGACTGGAAGAGGTTGCCCTGGAGAGCGCCCAGCAAATCGAGTTCGCCTGTGCCGAGCTGATCGAGGCGGTCACCGGTTTCCCTCCGGTCATCCCCGAGATTTCGAGCCGGCCACCCAAAGGGGCGACACCAAAATTCGGCCAGAAAAATGCCAATAGCGACCTTCAGTTTTTCCGTTCGCTGGCGTTGCAGTTCGAAGGCCGTTCTCCGCTGTTCAAGGGACGAACGATGCGCATCCTCCGCCTTGCGCAGGAAACCAACAAGGCGGGCAGCAACGCAGTCGATCCTGTTCAACTCGAAGCAGCCGTTTATCTGCACGATGTTGGCATGATGCTGCTGCCGGAATCCATCTGGTTGAAAGTCGGCAAGATGTCGCCGGAAGACAAGGTCGCATTGCGCAACCATCCCGGATTTGCCGCAGGACTGTTACTCCGCATGCCGGGCTGGGAATCCGCCGCAGAAATGGTCGCCCAGCATCACGAAATGCACGATGGCGGGGGCTATCCAAACCAATTGCAAAACGCGGACATTTGCCCCGGCGCAAAAATTCTCTCCATTGTCGATGCTTTCGAAGCGGTCATGCTCAAGCATATCCATCGCGGCAAAAACCGTTCAGTGCTTCGCGCGATCGCCGAAATCAACGCTTGCGACAACCAGTTTGCACCAGAGTGGATCGCTCCGTTCAACGCCGTGATTCGCAAGACCATAGAAACCTGATGACTTTCGATCGCGAACGGCGGTTTGGTGGCGTCACACGCCTGTATGGCCTTGAGGGTGCGGAACGCATCCAGCAAGCCAATATCTGCATCGTCGGCATCGGCGGCGTCGGCTCCTGGATCGCTGAGGCTCTGGCACGAACCGGCGTCGACCGGATGACGCTCGTCGACCTCGACATGGTGGCGGAATCCAACACCAATCGGCAAATCCACGCGCTAGGCGACATCTACGGCAAAGCCAAAGTGGAGGCCATGGCCGAACGGGTGCGCGCAATCAACCCCGATTGCACCGTAACTTGCATTGAAGACTTTGTTACCCCTGAAAATGTTGGCCAGATTCTCAGCCAGCAATTTTCGGTGGTCATAGATGCCATCGATCAAGTTCGCGCCAAGGCTGCGATGATCGCCTTCTGCCGGCGTCAAAAAACCCCGATCATCGTTGCCGGCGCGGCGGGCGGGCAAATCGACCCAACCCAAATTCGCATCACCGACCTCAGCCAGACGGTGCAGGATCCACTCCTCGCCAAGGTCCGCTCAGTGCTTCGCCGTGAGCACGCTTTTCCGAAAGACGCCAAGAAAAAGTTCGGTGTTTCGGCAGTTTTCTCGACGGAGCCCTTACGCTACCCGGACAAGAACAATGCCTCCTGCGAAACAGAGAGCGGCCCTGCCGGTTTGAGCTGTGCAGGGTTCGGGTCCTCAGTCTGCGTTACATCCGTCTTTGGCATGGCGGCAGCAGCTCAAGCCATCAATCTCATCATCAAATCATGAGCAAGCCGCGCAAGCTGCGTTCACGCAAAGCGGGCCTCCCACCGGGCTCACTGATCCATATCGGTGAAATCAAGACCGGAAAGCCTGCCTTTTCAGTCATCGATTTCGACGAACACGGATTACAGGAAACGCAACTGCCTGACCCCGCTGCTTTCGGCAAGCAAGAACGCCCATATTCAACACGCTGGGCCAACGTTTATGGCGCTCACAATCCAAGCGATCTGAGCACCATCGGCAACATCTTTGGGCTGCACCCACTGGCTCAGGAAGACATTCTCAACAACGTCCAGCGCCAAAAACTCGATGCCTACGAGAACTACCTCTATCTCGTCCTGCATCGCTACGAACTTCAGCCCGGATCACTCGAGCTCAATCAGGATCAGATCAG